>JAYKIP010000146.1:0-6782 GCA_035286205.1 Merismopediaceae cyanobacterium | reverse complement strand
TTAAACTGTGAAAAATGGGATTATCTGTGTCGAATTTTACCTAATTTGTTAATTGCCTTTGGACTTTTGGGAACTTTCTGGGGCATTACCCAAAACCTTAGTGGAATCAGCGATATTCTAAATACAGCAGATTCTCAAAACATGATTGCTGTTGAGAATTTAAAAGTTCCATTACAAAGCATGGGTATTGCTTTTATTAGTAGTCTGATTGCCTTATTTTGTAGCGTTTTAATTACCGTCACTAATTTCATTTGGAATACGGGTTTAGCTAAAAAAAAGCTCCTAAACTCTATAGAAGATCATCTCGATAATGAAGTTTTTTCTAGTTCTGAAGGTGATACTAGATTAAGTAAGGCTGTAAATAACATGACTGCAGAGCTAAATAATTTCTTGATACGCTTTCATGAAAAAGTTGGCAAAGTTTTAGGAGACACCTTGCGGCCTGTCGCTCAACAAATTGCTGACGAAAATCGTGAAGCAAATGAAAATCTTACTAACATGGCAAACCGTTTTATGGAATCAGCAGGTAAATTTAGTGACTCAGCAGGAACGATCCATAAAGCATTTATCTGTATTGAAAAATCGTCCCAAGAAATCAAAGAGATTACATCTAATTTTCACGATTCTTGTCAAAGTTTTAGCGAATCAGCCGATAAAATTCAAAAAAGCCGATTTTCTGAAAATTTAGAAGAACTAACTCAAAAATTAGCTCAGACTCAAGAAGGTTTTACTGACTCTACAAAATTATTGAATCATAATATTGAGAGGCTGGCTATCCATATTGAAGCAACGAAAGAAAATAATCAGAAATCGGCTGAGTTATTGACTGAGAATATTGGGAAACTTGCTAGTCATATTGACGCAATTAGGGAAAACAATCAAGAATCTGCTGAAATTGCTAAAAAAGTTTATACAGAACTTGGCAAATCTTCAGCCCAGTGGCAAGATGGAGCTATTGTTTTTCTTGAGTCGGCTGAAATTCTAAAAGATAGCCAATTTTCTGAAAATTTAGTTAGCTCTGCTACGAATCTTGCGAAAACACATGATCATTTTTCTCAAACTTTAATAGAGATGAATACCTCTCTAAACATTCTTAAAGATTATAGTCAGGCTTTTAAATTCCTCATTAAACAATTATTGAATGTCAGTAATGAAGTTAAACAACTCAATCAAAGCTCAGAACAGCTTCTGAATACTAATCAAGATAAAATTATCCACGAAACCCAACTTTTTGAACAGTTATTTGAGCAACTTACTCAACTATCCTCTAGCTTTGTCAATAATTATAGTCGGTTAGAAAAAATTGTTGTTCGAGCCAGCACTCAACTCAATCAAACAATGCAAGCGGGTTATTCATCTAGCTTAACAAGCCTTACACAACTCCAGCAAAAAACAGGGGAATTAGCGACCGGAATTGATAGTCAAACTCACTCATTAAACCAAAATTTGGGTGAATTATTACGGGAACAAACTCAAAGTTTAAATCATTCAATCGAAGAAACATTGAGAAAAATTTATCAATATCATCAATCAATCTTTGATGCTTTACAGGAAATACAGACTATTGAAAATAATCAACAGCAGGAAACACTTTCCTCAAAAATTGCCATTACCGAAAGTATTGATCGTAATCTACAAAATATGACAAACACATTAGAAAGAACTCAAAGCGACATTACAAACCTCTTAAGCTCAGAGCAAGTGCAAATTGATACTTTGCTCAATGCCTTAACCCGACAATCAGAAAATTATCAATTGACATTAGGTGAAATTTCTGCACAATTTACCAAAGATAGTCATAAGAATAAGCAAGATATTGTTACTCTCTATCAGAGTCTAGAAAAAGCCTTTTTAAATTTAGGAGAAATTAACACAAAACTCTCTCGAATGTTGGAAATTCTTAATAAACAAATTAATGAATCTTCCACAAAATCGAATATTACAGACTTAATTGATAAACTCAAAGGAGTATAATTTCTATGGCAAAAAAAAGACGATACTCAGACCATTCTGAATCCTTAGAGGTCTTTCCGGCTTTTACAGACTTAATGTCTAATGCTTTTATGATTCTTAGCCTATTCTTGCTCTTGGCTTTGATCGAGTCCTATCGTCTAAACTATAATTTAGCAAAAGCTAATGAACGCTTACAATCAGCAACACCTATCCTCATTGATGAAAAATCAGGGAAATTTTCTTTCACTTCCAATAGTGCTAAACTCTCTCCTCAACTTAAAAAATATATTAACGCCGAAAAAATCCCTGAAATTCAAACCGTTTTGCAGAAACATGATATTGATTTTATTCAAGTGATTGGCTATACCGATAGTCAAGAGATTAGCCGAATGGGAAATTTAGATAAAAAATTAGAGAAAGTTGCTTTTAACCAGGAAAAAGTAGATGTATTGATTCCTGGATCTAATGCTGATTTAGGTTTAATGAGAGCCTTAGCCATTATTCAAGAAATAGAAAAGTCGGGCAAAATCAAAGACATCCGCTTTCAAGCTTACTCAGCCGCACAACTTTACGATCAAAAAGGTAATTTAATTAAATTTGACCGTAAAGATAATGCCAAACTGAGACGAATTGAAATTCGTTTTATCCCTCCAGGGCAAAGCGGTCTAAGCAATTAGCGAGGTGATGATCCTTGGCGATCGCCCCTTACTCCTCCGCCGGTTTATCGCGACGCACACCCCGCACAATCCGCGATAACTCCGATTTTTCGTCCATCGTAATCCGCGTGGGAGAACCACTAATAATACGCTCATAATTGCGGAAAGAATCCCGAATATCCGCCCCATCGTGACTAATCGTATATTCCCGAATCCCCTTATCGTGCCAAGAACCGCGCATCTTAAACACATTAATCGCCCGCGACATTTCCCCCCGAATCTCCACATACTGCAACATAATAATCGTGTCCGTAATCGTGGAAATATGAGACTCCGTAATCGAATGGGCCCCCATAAATTGATCCGTCGTATTGGTGAAAAAGCCCGTAATTTCTTCCTGTTTAGCGTAACCCGTTACCCCGATCACAAATTGCCGAAACGCATTATTCGTGACCCCCCGTGCCAAAGCCGAAAGAGAATCAATAGCAATCCGAGACGGTTTAAACTCCGAAATCTCCGACTTAATCATCTGTAAATGATCCTCTAAACCGGCCGATTCCGGATAGGTACAAAGTAATTTTAATAAACCTTTCTGCTCCATTTCCTCAAAATCAATTCCCCAGGAAAACGCATTCCGGGATAACTGGGCGCGAGATTCTTCGTAGGCAAATAAAATCGCCCTTTCTCCCTGACGACACCCCTCCTGCAAAAACTTACTAACCAATAAGGTTTTACCCGTACCGGTGGCTCCCGTCGCTAAAATAATTGAATCCTTGAAGAAGCCCCCCCCGCACATTTCATCCAAGGTTTTCACCCCCGAAGAAATCCGCACATTCGACGATCGCTGAGTTAATCGCATAGCACCCAAAGGAAAGATATTAATACCATCGTGGGTAATGGTGAAGGGATATTCCCCCTTCATGTGGGTCGTCCCGCGTAATTTAAGAATTTCCACCGTTCTGCGGCGGCGTTCCCCTTCCAACACATTACGTAAAATCACCACATTATCCGAGACAAACTCCTCCACCCCAAACCGGGCGATCGGCCCATATTCCTCGATCCGCTCTGTGGTCATAATCGAGGTCACTTTTAATTGCTTTAACCGGGCCACCAACCGAAAAATTTCCCGCCGCACCGCCGAAGCCGCCTCATACTGCTGAAACACTGCCGTGACCGAATCAATGGAAACCAACCGAGCATCGTATTTCCGCACCGCGTATTGAATGCGCTCAATTAACGCCGAAAGATCGAAACTGCCCACGACCTCCTGCCCTTCCGGATCCGGTGACGCATCCAAAATAAATAATTTTCCTTCATCAATTAATTGCTGTAAATCCCACCCAAAACTGTAGGCATTTTGAATAATATCCGAAGGCGATTCTTCAAAGGTAATAAACAAGCCCGGATAGTCAAAATGGTGAATCCCATGGTAAAGAAATTGCACCGCCAACAGGGTTTTTCCCGTCCCAGAAGTGCCACTAACTAACGTTGTCCGCCCAACGGGTAAACCACCATGGGTAATCTCATCAAATCCTTCTATTAACGTCCGAATTTTTTGTACTCCAGCACGGGGATTTTTGCCCATATTCGGGATTTCTGGTCGTTGATTCATTATCGTAAGGGTATTGTCTTAAAATTAGCTAAAATTTACATTGGTTAAATTCATCAAAATGGCAACCGCCGACATAAATCATGATTCCCCGAAAGTTCAGGGTCTCAGCCAAGGTTCACTAAATCTCATTTTCCCGTTCCCGGATCTCATCGTATAGGAGATCCAAACCAATTAAGACCCGTTCCCGGTCTGAGAGGTCGCCAATAATTTTCCGAACCGGGGGGGGCAATACCTTAGCGAGGGTCGGTGTCGCTAGAATCTTATCCTCTTCGGCAAGCTGAGGATTTTTAAGGACATCAATCACCTTAAGGGCGTAAACCCCCTTAAATTCCTGTTCTAAGATGGTTTTTAGCGTTTTGAGGGCCCTGACTGAGTTGGGAGTATTTCCCGCCACGTAGAGCTTGAGAACATAGGTTTTTTTGAAATTACTCATTGTCGGGAAGGGCGATCGCTGGGGAAAGATTAAAAAGAGAGAAATAAAAGAGAGTAGAGATAGTAATAGGAGTAGGATACCGCAAGTTAGTCCGTTGGATAGTAAATATCCGGGGGAACATCTTCCCTGGGAATCGAACGACGATACATTTCCCCCAAATGGGCGAGAATATCAATCAAAACCAAACGGTAGTCCAATAAAATTTCCTCACTGCGACCTTCGAGCTTGAGTTGTTGCGAAAACTCATCCATTAATTCCATGTGAATTTCGAGGATTTGGGAAACAGAAACATCGGCAAAAAAAAGCTGATTGACGAATTGATCAATCATTTGGTTCGCATCCACGTCACTGTGATTGCTGAAGTAATAGAGAATAATTTCCTGATATTCCAGCAACATTTGTTCCCGAAATGCCTTTTTTTCGGAGGAGTCTAAGTTACGATAAAAATATTTAGGATTTCGTTTGTAATACACACCCAGGTAGCCTAGCCTTTCTTTGAGTTTATCCGCCAGACGGCGTTGTTGCAGGAGCAGAAAGCTCTGTTGGGCATCCTGATCGCGCGGCGATTGGGGCTGGGGGGAGGAGTAGTCCGGTAAGGTGCAACTGGGCCCTAAATTCAAGTAGTGGGCGATCGCCTTATCAATCACGGCCGGCAAATGGGGCCAATCCTTTTCACTGAGGATAATTTCCGCATTGTGGTAAACCACTGTGGGATTGTCACTGCGATAGCCCGGTAAGAGCGAAGTCTCTCCCTCTGACTGCAACAAAATCACCGGTAACAAACACCCCTGCTCATACAACTCATTAAAAAAGGGGAGAACATGATTGTGATAGGCAATAATGAGACAATCAATTTGCTCTCGGTGTTTTTCAATAAATTGGGTCAATTCCTCTAGGGAATGCACATAGGTCAAACGATAACGCTCGCCTATCAAGAAGCCACTGAGTTTCTCGGCGATCGGTTCTGTAACAAAGAGACAGAGAGAAAGGAGCGATTGCAAAGCGTTCTCAACAGGGTAAAAAAAGCGGAGGGGATGCTTACCAGCCCAAAGTTTGACCAGAGCCGTTCCCTACTAAAGAAGTTAACATATCCTAGACAGAGAAGACTAGGGGACATTCAGGGATAAAAAGCCTAGGGATCGGCATTTTTCTGAAGGGGTTCTGACCGTTCTCCGGGGGTTATCCCGCCGCCGCTTTCGCATTATAAACGTTCATCGTCTGTTCCAATCCCTTCTTCAGGCTATATTCAATCGCCTCCATCGCTAAATTCAAACTACTGAGTACCAACGGCTGTTCCGTGGCCGTAAACCGTCCCAACACATGGGCAATGGTAGCCTCTTTATCCAGGGATTTCCCAATCCCTAAACGTAACCGGGGAAAGTCCTGGCTGTGGAGATGACTAATAATAGATTTCATGCCATTGTGACCCCCCGCCGATCCCGATAATCGTAAGCGTAGCCGTCCCAGGGGCAAATCCATATCGTCATAAACCACTAACAGGTTACCCGGCAGGATTTTATACCAGTCCATCACCGCCCTGACTGCCTGACCCGACCGATTCATGTAGGTAGTGGGTTTCAGTAAGCCGACCTTTTGCCCCTGCACCATCACTTCCGTAAAATAGCCGTGAAAACGACGATGCTCCTGCCAGGAACAATGCCAGGCCGAGGCCAGGGTATCCACCGCCGCAAAGCCAATATTATGGCGCGTTTGGTCATACTTCGGTTCGGGATTACCTAGCCCCACCACCAGGCGGGGAAGAGCAACAATGGTTTCAGTTCCCATGCTTATTCGGCCAGTTGGAATTGCGTTTCCAGATAGACCCTCGCACAGGCGCGATAGTGGGGAGAGGTTTGCCCCCCATAACTTCCCTCATTTTGTAACAGGAACAGGGAGAGAGAAGCCGCAAAAACCCGATCCAAATCCCAGTTCGGATGTTTTTCCATGTATTTTGTCAAGGATTGGTGCAAATCTTCGGGAATTTCTGCAAAAATGCTGACGGATGTGTCCATAGCTACCTCAAATAAAAGAAGAGATCGCCCCACACGCTTTTAATCTTGTTTAATCTTGAACCCGATGGGGAAGGGACGCTATTCAGGAATACGCGCTCATTATTTTTAGCGAGAAG
>JAYKIP010000145.1:0-4205 GCA_035286205.1 Merismopediaceae cyanobacterium | reverse complement strand
ATTCCCACCCGTTCTAACCCATTTTTTTGACATTTCTCTAAAAAGGCTTGATCCGCTAAAACTTGCCAAAGGGTTTCTGCCGCCTGGGTCAATAATTCCATCTCCTGAAGATTTGGGCCAATAGTGATAACAGAAGGGCCTAACAACCGCATTTGGGCTTCAGCAAAGGCATAGGTAAATTGGGGGCCATTGCCAGGCATTTGGATAACGGGTTTACCTAACCCTACAGCCTGTTCTACCGCCGTTCCAGCCATCCCGATCGCCCCATCACACTGGTGTAAAATATCGGCAAAAGCGTTCCAATAACCATAAACTTGACAAGTCTTCTTGCGTAATTGGTTCGGAGGCAAAAATTCCCAATTTTCCTGATAGGCTAATGCTTGTAAATCTCCGGCAGTAATACTCGGCACTAGAGCCACACAAAAGATTAAGGGTTGAGATTGACTGAGAACATCACAGAGTTTTAATTGCAATTTTAAATTTTCCAGGGCTTCCGGTACACGACTCCCCGGCAATAAAGCAATTTTGGGGTGATGGTGTTCCCAGGCTAAGGTTTGACCCGTTGGACTTAAGGTATCCATAATCGGATAACCAGCAAAAATCGCCTTAGAAATTCCCCTTTGATGTAAATCCTGTTCTGTGTAGCGATCGCGGGTAAAAATCGCTCGACAACGGGGCGATCGCAGAAAAAATTCCGTTAACCAGGGTAATTTTAAACGACCTTCGTAGTAGGCAGAGGTAGAAACAATAAAGGCCACAAAGGGTTTCCCAGTGATATAGGCAAAGGCGATCGGGACAATATCTCCCACCGCGACGACAAAATCCACTTGCTCACGATAGCTTAAAAGACATTGAATTTGTTGAATGACTAACCCAATTAATCCCCGATAAATATCCTTGAGCCAATTTAAGGGACTGGTGTAGATAATGCCCCCCGACGGTAAATTTTGGGTCGGACAAATAATCTTAACTTGCAATTTTTGGTAAGCATTTCCCATCCCCACTAAAGGCATGGCACTGAGTTGAATTTCGGGCGCATTTTGTCGCAGTGTCTGAAGAATTAAACTGGCATTGAGGTCTTCACCATGGCCATTACTAATCCATAAAATTTCCATTCCAAGTCACCCAGGGGGAAGTTAGCCAATTTTTATTGTAATATTAAGGTAGCACCATACTATTTCAACCAATGCCAGGAGGAGCAACCATGGCGACCGAACGCTGGACAGATGAGATGCTGGATAAACTGGCGGATGCCGTTAACGAGCTACGGGAAGAAACCAAAGAGCAGAGTATTCGCTTTTCTGCCTATCAACAGGCTTCTCAGTGGGTGGTGAATTTAGCCTTTGGCCTACTGGCGACGGCTACCATTACCACGATTATTACCGCAGTCTTTCGTCGCTAAAGATTGCTTGCTCAGTGCATTCCGGTAACGGTAAACGTATAATAAAAAACTTAACGTTAAGTCTTGAACAATGATGGAAATTAGTGAACTCAAACGGGAGATAGAAGCGATCGCCACGCGCCTGGGGAAAGCCCAGGACTATCTTTGACCTGCCGGCCCTCCAAGCACAAATCCACGATTTAGAACAAACTGCCGCTCAACCGGACTTTTGGGATGACGGAGCGATGGCCCAGAAAACCCTCCAACGGCTGAATGATTGCCAGTCCCAACTGAAACAGTACGAAACCTGGCGGCAACAATGGGAAGATGCCGGGGCGATCGCCGAGTTATTAGCCATGGAACCGGATGAAGCCCTGGGACAAGAAGCGCAAACCACCCTACAAACCCTCCACCGGGAACTGGATCGCTGGGAATTACAACAATTATTGGCCGGCCCCTACGATACCCATAACGCCATTTTGACCATTAATGCCGGGGCGGGGGGAACCGATGCCCAGGATTGGGCGGAAATGCTTCTGCGGATGTACACCCGGTGGGGCGAAAAACAAGGCTATCAAGTGCATTTAGCGGAAATTTCGGAGGGGGATGAAGCCGGCATTAAATCCGTGACCTTAGAATTTACCGGACGCTATGCCTACGGTTATCTCAAAGGGGAAAAGGGAACCCATCGCCTGGTGAGAATTTCGCCCTTTAATGCCAACGGGAAACGCCAAACCAGTTTTGCCGGGGTGGAGGTGATGCCGATGCTCACGGATAACGAAATTAATTTGGATATTCCCGATAAAGATTTGGAGATTACCACGTCCCGGTCGGGGGGCAAAGGTGGCCAAAACGTGAACAAGGTGGAAACGGCGGTGCGGATTGTCCATTTACCAACAGGGATTGCGGTGCGGTGTACCCAGGAGCGATCGCAATTACAAAATAAAGAAAAAGCGTTAGCCATTCTCAAAGCCAAATTGTTGATCGTGCTGGAGGAACAACGGGCCCAGGCGATCGCCGAAATTCGGGGGGATATGGTGGAAGCGGCCTGGGGCAATCAAATTCGCAACTATGTTTTTCATCCCTACCAATTAGTCAAGGATTTACGCACCAATGTGGAAACCACCGATGTGACCGGGGTGATGGATGGCGACCTAGGGCGTTTTATTGAAAGCTATTTGCTCTCTTTAACAAATCCGGGGTAATTGATCACCCACCAGGGGATCTAAAATACGTTCGGTTCCCAGGGGAGTTTGGAGGGTGACCAGGCCCGCCGGTGCCGCTAACACTTCCCCAATCCAACAACTGCCCTGACCCTGGGGATGAGCCTGCATCACGGCCAGCACCGTTTCCACCTGGGATCGCGGTACAATCACCACCAATTTTCCTTCATTGGCAAGGTAGAGGGGATCTAACCCCAACAACTCACACAGTCCTTCCACCGCCGGATCAATGGGTAAGGCCGTTTCCTGTAAACGAATGGCCACCTGGCTGGCCTGGGCAAATTCCGTTAAAACCGTCGCTAATCCTCCCCGTGTCGCATCCCGCATGGCTCTGACCTGGGGACACACCGCCACAATCTCCGCCACTAAATGATTTAAAGGCTGACAATCACTAAGAATCGGAGCCGTTAACGCCAAATCTTCCCGCGCCACTAAAATCGCCGCCCCATGGTTGCCGATCGCCCCGTTAACTAGTACGCAATCCCCCGGCTGTAATTGATGGGCAGAGGGATTAACACCGGCTGGAATCACCCCCACACCGGCCGTATTAATAAATAACTGATCGGCTGACCCCCTGGGCACGACTTTGGTATCTCCCGTGACGATGCTTACTCCCGCCGCGATCGCCGCCCGTTGCAGACTCTCAATCACCTGGGTCAAGGTCGCTAAGGATAACCCTTCTTCTAGGATGAGGCCACAGGTCAAGTAGAGCGGCATCGCCCCCCCCACAGCCAAATCATTCACCGTCCCATTCACCGCCAACGACCCAATATCTCCCCCCGGAAAAAAGAGCGGTGTCACCACATAGGAATCCGTCGTTAAGGCTAGGCGATCGCCGAGGGCATTAACCGTTTCTAAGGAAATCCGGGCTTGATCTTCCCCCTGGGCCAGTAACGCATTATCAAAGGTGGGCCGAAATAACTGTTCAATTAAGGCTTGCATGGCCGTTCCCCCACTTCCCTGGGCGAGGGTAATCCGATCAGGTAAAGAGAATTTAGGCATCAGGAGGATTAAGCAAATTTAGGCAGAGAAGACGCAAAAATCATCCCACAAATCGAGTAAAAAACAAAGATTGACTATGATCTCTTTTAAGAGTTTCTATTTATTGGGTAACATAACTCGAAATCTAGCCTTTTTTGTATTCCATTACGACCACAGACGTTGAATTGGATAATCATCCAGAGCTTGATCACGACTGACTAGAATAAGAGAATGATTAATTGCTTGGGAAATTAAAAGGCGATCAAATGGATCTTTGTGATGTAAAGGCAAATTAATATAAGTGTAAAAATCACTGACAATAATATTTAATATTGTAATATTTGAATCATCTAAAGCCTTAGATAAATCTCGAAAATCTAACCCTAATTTTAGTTTGCCAATATTAAATTTTATGGCTACTTCCCAAAGGGAAATAATACTAACAAAAACTTGATTACACTCTTCAATTTCATCTCGAATGTTAGGGGCTAATTTGGGATCATCATTTAAAAACCAAAGCATAACATGGGTGTCAAGTAAAAATTTCATATTACATATACTCCTCAAATTCTTCTAAAGGCTCATCAAAGTCTTCAGACATCCAAATTTTTCCTTTGAGT
>JAYKIP010000144.1:0-9643 GCA_035286205.1 Merismopediaceae cyanobacterium | reverse complement strand
TTTCTTTGACAAGGGTGTTTGGTTTTTGCTTTCAAACTATTGGTTTGTCTAGGTTCGGCGCGTCTCGGTCGTTTCCTCTCTCAACCGCGCATTTACCAATATACGTAACTCACCCAAGTTTGTCAACTCCTTTTTTAAAAAAATCTTCGATTTCTTTTCTACTCTCCCTAAACTCCCCTCTCTACAAGCCTTTGGGCGGATCTTCTGTCCTGACGATAACGACTGGCTCCTTGGACAGATTGGGGATGATGGTGGGGAGATGTGTGGTTGGGTCGCGGGTCTATCCTTTTGTGACGGGGATTCGGAAAGAAGATACGCTATAAATTGAGCAGGGCTAGTCTTCCCTGAACGTTGTGTTGGCTCTTTTCATGCCTTTGTTACCCCATTGGTCTCGTTTTGGGAAAGGTTCTCTGCGAAGGGAATTAAATCGTTTGAAGGTTTTTCTTTGGCCCCGTCGTCGTGCGAAATGGCCGACTCGTTTACTGTTGTTGACTATTGGAGGGCTGAGTTCCCTGGCGATCGCCGTTTTACAGCAGATGGGGGAATTACAATTTTTAGAGTTGTTAGCCTACGATAGTTTGGTGCAATTACAGCCGGATCGGCCCCTCGATTCCCGTTTACTGATTGTGGGGATTGATGAGGAGGATATTCAACAGCAACGGCATTGGCCTCTCCGGGATGAAGTGATTGCCCAGGCTTTAACTCAATTACAGCGCGATCGCCCCAAAATCATTGCCCTAGACCTTTTCCGCGAAATCCCCTATCCTCCCGGCTCCCGTGAACTCCGTCAAGCTTTGCAAGCTCCTAATATTATCGGTGTGACCCAACTCCCGACGGTGGATAATCCCCAGGGAATCGCGGCTCCTCCGGGCATTCCTCCAGAACGAATTGGGTTTAGTGATCTGATCATTGACCCGGATAACATTATCCGACGCGCTCTTTTGTGGGTGCAAACCCCCAGCGGCCAACAACAATTTTCTGCTTTCGCGCTACAAACCAGTCGTCATTATCTCGGTGTTGGCAAGTACCCCCTCCGGGTTCAACCGGAAACCCTTTGGTTAGGGTCTCATGCTTTTCCCCGACTCGGCGATCGCCCGTCCAGTTATCAACTCCCGGCCTCGGAAACGTTGGGTTGGCAAGTGATTTTGCAATATCGGTCTCGCCGTTTAGCCCGGCAGGTTAGTCTCCGAGATGTGTTAGCGGGGCGGGTGGATCCGGGCTGGATTAACAACAAGATTGTCTTAATGGGTGTGGCGGCTCCCAGTGCCAAGGATACCTTTCCGACTCCCTACAGTGCGGTACAGACGAACAATTTTGAAATGTCGGGGGTTTTAATCCATGGACAAATGATTAGTCAAATTTTGGGGGTGGTGTTAGAGGGGGAAAAACTCCTGGGGTTTTGGCCGGTCTGGGCCGAATGGCTTTGGTTGGCGGTCTGGGCTTTGGGGGGGGCTGTCCTCGTTTGGGGGGAACAACGGCCCTGGCGGTTGGGGTTGGCGATCTCCCTGGCGTTAACGGGGTTATGGGTGAGTACGGTGATCGCGTTTGCGGTTGCCCGGTGGATTCCCTTTGTCCCTCCCCTATTTGGCTTTTTGTTGAGTGGCGCAGTTGTGTTGGTCTATAAGGTGGTGTATCAAGCATCTTATGATCCCCTGACGGGTTTACCCAACCGGCGGCGTTTTCTCCAACATATCCAAGGTGAATTAACCCAGAAGTCTCTAGCGGATTCTCTCCGGGCGATTTTATTTCTGGATTTGGATCGTTTTAAGTTGGTGAATGATGCCCTTGGTCACAGCATTGGCGATCGCTTACTGGTGCAAGTTACGGAACGGTTACAAAATTTAATGCTCGGTCAGACCTACTATCTGGCTAGGGTGGGGGGAGATGAATTTGCGCTGTGGTTGTCGGATCTACTGGAAGAAAATACGGCGATCACCCTAGCTGATGGGATTCACCAGAAAATGGCCGAAGTCTTTACGATTAACCATCAAGAAATCTATCTCACCGTCAGTATTGGCATTGTCTTTGAGCGCGGACTAGAAACCGGTACGGCTCCCGAACTCTTGCGTTATGCCGATATTGCCATGTATCGCGCCAAGGAACTCGGTAAAGCTCGCCATGTGTTATTTATGTCCGGGATGGATCAAGCGGTTACCCAACGTTGGCAACTCGAAACCCATTTGCGGGTCGCCTTAGCCCAAAGGGAATTTGAACTGTATTATCAGCCGATTGTAAATTTGCAAAATCTCAAATTAGCGGGTTTTGAAGCCCTCATTCGTTGGCATTCCAAAGACCAGGGAATTGTTTCTCCCGCCCAATTTATTCCGATCGCCGAAGAAAATGGCATGATTGTTGATCTGGGAGCCTGGATTTTAGAAGAGGCTTGTCAACAAATCTATACCTGGCGACAACAATTTCCCCACCTGTCCCACCTCTTAATGAGTATTAATCTTTCGGCTCGCCAATTTGCGGAACCCAATCTGCTTCAGGAAATTCAACTGGTTTTAGGACGATTGCCAATGGTGGAAACTCAGGTCAAACTGGAAATTACTGAAAGCAGTATGATCCACGATTTAGAGCAAGCCATTACCCTACTTCAAAAACTCAAGAGCTTAGGGTTACAACTCAGTATTGATGATTTTGGCACGGGTTATTCCTCCCTCAATTATCTTTATCGGTTTCCCCTCGATACCCTCAAAATTGATAAGTCTTTTATTGATAAACTCATTGGCAATCAATCCCCAGAAGTGGAGCGTTATATTCAATTGGTGCAAACCATTATTAATCTAGGACATAATTTGGGGATGGATGTGATTGCGGAAGGCGTGGAAACCTCGGAACAGGTACGCATTCTCCAAACCCTTCATTGTGAATATGGCCAAGGTTACTTGTTTTCCCGTCCCCTTGCCGTTGCCGCCGCCACTGAGCTACTATATCGCTATGAAGCGGGCTGGCAGTTAGAATGAGATTGGGCAGTCAAGTCCTAAAGGTAAAGCAACGTAACACAACGTAAAGAAATCCTAAGCAAATATCCCCGCTACGCTTAATTTTTCTGGAATTAGTCCATTCGGTTCCGTAGATTTACGGGAGTCTCAACAAGGGCTCAGCATAAGTCAAGGGCATTTGCGGAAGGGGAATTTCCGGCTTTCTTCCTAGGATAGGAGCGGTGAGATAACTAGAGGCTCCGTTATGAATTGCTCCCCCCTACTTGGTATTTTCAGTATAGCTCTAATTTTCTTGACTACTCCTGCCTTGGCTCAGAGAGAAACGGTCTCTGAACAAATTCGCTCTAGTGTGAATCCCCAGGGGTGTTTATGGTTGCCTGGTTTTGGAACCTACTGTTTTTAATAGATGACTTAGGGCGTTAAAAGTTGGAAGTGAGAAAATTGAAAGATTGTCGTTGTTTGTTGTCCATCTGGGGCAATCGCCATAATCACCTGTTGTTCGGGTAGGTAATAACCCCCGACGTTGGTATAGGATTCTTGAAATTGACGCTGGGCCTTTAATTCACCGGTTTGAGCATCCCGAAAAATAGCCTGATATTCCACCGCAATATAGCCTTGGCCTGTCGAGAAGGTTTTTTGCGTATCAATGGTAAATGCCATTGGCCCCATCACCCGGCTGACTTGACAGATTTCTTCACCGCGCACCCGATAGTGGGAACCCATGGCATCCCCAGTGACTAAAATCGCCTGACTATCATCGGAGCCGCGATCGCCAAAACTAAATTGATTTTTGCCATGGACTTGTTCAAAATCGTTGCGTTTACGATGGGTTACGACATCCCGCAGTTGGTGTAACACGCTTTCTTTGACGGCGGATTCTTCAATGCCTGTGACGGTTACAGTAAAATCGGAATTAACTTGTACTTGTCCCTGATAAACTTCATCGCCCTGGGAAAGGGTTAGATCGGCCCGATACCCTGGAAAAGCGGTGTCCCAGGTGTAACGATTTTCGTAGGCTGTCCGAAAAAGGTCTTGAGCAGAAAGGGTTAATGTCATTGGGATTACCTCAATCAATTTCTTTTAGCATAGGCCTTTTTAGGATGTCTGCCGGTGTAGGGCCGAGAGTTAGTCATTCCATTCACCCTTGGGAGGAACCGGGGGATTGCGGCGTAAACTACGGGTTAAATCGTCGTCGCGATCGCGTTCGCCCCGTAACCATTGTTTAATGGCGGTTTCAATCACTCGACTGGGATCATTGGTGAGGTGTTGGATTTGTTCTAGCACATCGGAATCGAGTTGCACGGAAAGCTCAACTTTATCCGGATTGGCGGCATTTTCTGACGCGGAGGAAACGGTTTCGTTGTTCATTACTTTTTTCAATTACTTTGATTTATGCTCTATTGTATCTTAAATTGCTTGGAGAGATGAGGGGATAATTTGTCTAAATTCGCACCTTCTCTTGGCAATTTTCGCATCAAAAAGTCCTAAGTCGCTAGGGGGAATCGGTTCGCCGGTGATGAATCGGATCGGGAGTTATCGGGAGTATTGGATGTACTATGGGATTCTGTGCCTATTGGCGGGGATTTTAATGGGGTTCGCTACGGCTCCTTTTTCTTTCTCGTTTACGGCTTGGTTTGCTTGGATGCCGCTTTACGGGGGAATGTTGTTTGCGCCGGGGTGGGGTTATGTTCTGGCTTGGGCGATCGCCTGGGGTTTGGGGTATTACGGAGTCGCCCTGTTTTGGATTACGGGGGTTCATCCTTTGACCTGGATGGGGGTTCCCTGGCTCGGTAGTTTGGCGATCGCGGCATTTTGTTGGGGGGCGATTACGGTGTGGGGGATTGCCTTGGTGGTGACCTGGGCGATCGGGGTACGGTTTTGGCAAGGGGAGTTACTCCGATTAAGCGGGGGCAAGATGGGATGGGGTGTCCGAATGGTGCGTTTGCTGGGGGCGATCGCGCTGTGGTGTGGTGTGGAAAGTTTATGGAGTATGAGTCCTCTGTGGTGGAGTCCCTTGGCCTATACCCAAAGTCCGCAAAATCTTTGGTTTTTACAGTGGGGACAATTGACGGGGCCAAGTCTTTTAACGGCTAGTATTGTGTTGGTGAATGGTCTATGGGGAGAAATTCTGTGGGCAATAAAGCAAGGTTTGATCAAGTCTCGCTCTAGTTTTTGGGTTCTGAGTTTACCTCTGGTGATCATTTTTTTAGGGCATTTAGGGGGATATTTTCTATCTCAAAGACCTTTAGCAGATAGTCCTTCCCAGGCGATTAAAGTGGGGATTATTCAGGGTAATATTCCCAATAAAATTAAGCTTTATCCCCAGGGATTAGCCAAGGCGATCGCCGGTTATACCCAGGGTTATGAAAGTTTAGTGAAGCAGGGCGCAGAATTGGTGTTAACGCCGGAGGGAGCGTTGCCTTATTTTTGGGAAGATATTGTGGGGCAAAGTCCGATTTATCAGGCGGTTTTACGGGCTAAAATTCCGTTGGCGTTGGGAGCCTATGGTCATCAGGGTAATAATAATTATACGAATAGTTTATTTTTGGTAGATGGCGAAGGGCAATTAACGGGGCGTTACGATAAGGTTAAGTTAGTGCCATTGGGAGAATATATTCCTTTAAGGGCGTTATTGGGTCGGGTTGTCCGGCGACTGTCTCCTTTGAAGGGGGAGTTAGCACCGGGTGATCCTCAGCAGTTGTTTGTGACACCTTTTGCCCCGGCGGTGGTCAGTATTTGTTATGAATCCGCGTTTCCGGAACGGTTTCGAGAGCAGTTGAGGCAAGGGGGACAATTTATTTTATCGAGTGCGAATAATGCTCACTATAGTGAGAAGATGCCGGCCCAACACCATGCCCTAGATGTGATGCGGGCGATTGAAGGCGATCGCTGGGTAGCCAGAGCAACGAATACGGGTTATTCGGCGATTATTTCTCCGAGGGGGGAAACCCTTTGGTTATCGAGTTTGAATGAGTATCAATTATATTTAGGGACAATTTATCGTCGTCAAACTTCGACATTTTATCAATTATACGGGGATTTATTAACGCCCTTTTTGTTTTTTCTGAGTGGTTTAGGTTGGTTAGGATTAGCGATACCTTATTATCTTAACCCGTCCAGAAGTGGAGGTGATCGCTAGGATTTAAACTTTATTTTTTGAAAAATTTTCTCCTTTTTCTAATTCAGAAAGCCAATCAAGAAATACCTCACTAGAAATGTTTTGCTTACTACTTTCATTCATGCGGAGATAAGCATTTTGTTCAGCAATTCCCCAATTTTCTTCTGTTTCATCAGAAGTTTCTACAGGCATTTGCTCTTTTGGTTGATCTTTAAATAATAAGTTTAGGAGCATCGTCAATTTTTACAAGGTTTCAAGAGTTGCCTTTTCACGAGCGATTAGATCCTGTAATGTTGACATTACAAAACATTTTAGCATAAATTAAGTACATAAAGCCTAGTAAGTGCATTTTAGAGTTCGTTTTTATCTTTCTGAGGAAGCAGGCAAAAGTTAACAAAAGTCAACATTAGGCTTTATAGTATCACAAGTCCTAAAGTTTAGGTATAATGGTGGTGTATTCCTAAAATGAGCTTTTGAGGGAATCGAGAACAAAAACAATACCACAATTAAAAAAATGTTAGGTTTTCTTCAGCTTTTAACTCCTTCTCTTACTTTCTTTTCTTTAGTGTTTATTGTCGCTCCCAGTATCGTAGCGATCTCTGTGCGAATTTCTCTTTATAACTATTTAACAGAAACCACTAGATTGCTCGACAATGTTAACGAAAAAAGAATCGAAAAAATTAGAATTGCATTTAAAGAGGCAAGTAAAAAACTAGATAAAGTTAATACAATTAGTATTTTAGAAGAGTTTTACCACGAAGAAAAATTCTCCTTACTTGGTTTTAAACTTCCTTGCGAGTCTTGGGATTACTTTACTCGTTCCCTGCCAAATCTACTCATTTCTTTTGGATTACTAGGAACATTTTTAGGAATCACCTTAAATCTTAAGGATATTAGCGGAATTATTAATCAAGAAGGAATGGAGGCGAGTTTAATTGTTAATCGCTTACAAGGCCCGTTACAAAGTATGGGTATTGCTTTTATTAGCAGTTTAGTGGCAATTATTTTTAGTTCTACGATCACCATTTTAAATTTTATCTTTAATACTGAACTGGCAAAAAATAAATTATTTATTAGACTAGAGAACTATTTGGAAAACAATCATAGTTTTGATGAAGATAAAAATCTAAGCAGAGTCAATACGTTTATTGGACAACTAGAAATTTTATTAACCTCAATTCTGTATCAAGATGAGCAATCACCAGACAAAAGAAGCATAGAAGGTTTGTTGAAGAACCTTTTACAAAATACCCAGTCTTCTATCAGTCAAAATATTACAGATTTTCAAAACTCTATTCTTACCTTTTCAGAGCAAGTTAAATTATTTAAGCAAGGCGCAGACTCTATTCAGGAGTCCTTCTCAAGACTAGAAAATGGTGCTGAGACATTTAAACAATCATCTATTGATATTCAAAAAGCTGTTATTGGCATACAGCAACATCAAAATACTTTATGGGAGTGGAGAAATAAACTGGCAGAAACACAAGAAGAGTTTGCCAAAACAACTAAAGTATTAGGTAGTAATATTAAATCACTGATTGAAAATAATAAAAAAGCAACGGATTTAGCTGAAAATGTCTATGAACAATTGCAGGAATCTTCTCGCCAGTTTCAAGATAGTTCTCTCGGCTTTATGGAAGCTTCTGAAATCATTAGAGACAGCAAATTTGCCGATAAACTACTAAAAGCATCCGAACAGCTAGAAATCATTCAAAATCGCTTTTTTGAGTCTTCTACAGTACTCAGCAGTTCTACTCAATCCATTGCAGGACTGATTCAAGATTTTCAATTGGCAATTACTCAAGTTATAAGTATTGGGGAAAATATTAAAAATCTTAATCAACAGTCACAAGAGCTACTTCGAGCGAATGAAACTAGCCTGACAGAAGTTAAAGATGATTTTCAAACTATCGAGTCAAATTTGGTAAAATTAATTAGTGGAGTTAAAAAATATCAAGAAGCCTCAATATTAGGTTTGCAGAAAGTCGGTAGCTACATTACTAACAGTGTTGTAAAGCAGATGGAAAATAATTCTGTAAGTTTACAAGGAGTGACCCAAGTAATTCAAGAATATTCTTCTCATATTCAAAAAATGCAAGGAACTTTTGAACAGTTAGTTACTCATATTAATCAAGTTGATAGCCAGTCCTCTCTTAAAGTTCAAACCCTTGCTAATTTAAGCAATGAAATTTCTTCGCTTCATCAAAAATCAATAAATTTTCTTGAACTTAATTATCAACAGCTTGCCGCAGAAAATAATGAATTGAATCAAATTAAGTCAGAGTTATCTGAGCTATCATCAACATTAAGGCTTTATCAGGAAGACTTGAATATTAAGCCAGAGATCAGTAATTTTAGTGATCAACTTATTGATACAATTACAGAGCAATTTCGTTTAAACTCTCAAGCGTTGGGAGAGATTGTTATTAAAGAAGGAGGTAAAAATAAACAAGATATTTTAAATTTGTATTCTAGTATAGAGCAGTCTTTACTAAATTTAAGGGAAGTTAACAATAAACTCACGAATTTACTTAATTTAGCCAACCAATTAGCGGACTCATCAAAATAAGTTTTTAACATTTTTTAATTTCAAATCTTGGTTATGACTAAATATCGTCGCTATTCTAATAAATCAGAATCTCTAAACGTTTTTCCTGCATTTACAGATTTGATGTCAAATGCGTTTATGATTCTTAGCTTATTTCTATTCTTAGCTCTTTTTCAAGCCACTGAGCTTAATCGAAAACTACAAAGTGCTTCGCCAATAATGATAGATGAAAAATCGGGCAATTTTAAATTTCCGTCTGGGAGTGCTGAACTGACTCCACCATTAAAAAAATATATTGATAAACGGGTAATTCCTGCTATTGAGAAAGTTATTAAAGAAAAAGAGGGGGTGATTGATTTTATACAAGTTATTGGTCATACAGATGGGCAAGAGAATAATCAAGCCAGTAACTTAGATCAAAAATTGGAGATTGTAGCGGCTGGCAAGGCACCAGTAAAGTCTCTAAATCCCGGCTCTAATGCTGATTTAGGCTTAATGAGAGCGTTATCTGTAATTCAGGAAATCCAAAAAACAGGACGTTTTAAGAAGATTAATTTTAAAGCTTATTCCGCAGGACAACTTTATGATTCATCGGGAAAACTAGCTTCTGTCAACCGAAACCCTGATAAAAATAGAAGAAGAATTGAAATTCGATTTATTCCGCCTGGTCGCAAGCAATAGTTTATCTTTTAAATTTTGTGGGACAAGATTCACTTAACTTACTTTTGGGGGCTTTGGTAAAAATAAAAATTAAATAAATCAAACCCTCCCCCCACCAACGCGCAGATAACCCCAATCAAAATAATCCCCCCCAACGGAGAACCATCGCCAAACGTACTCAAAAATCCGACTAATTGGATTAAAGTCTCCTGGGCGATCGCCGTCAAAAGCGGAACCGAACTTAATAACCAAAGACTGCCACAACTACTACTCACCAACAGAATCGGGATAGTAAAACACACCAGGGCAGACAGACAAAGGGAGAAAAATAACTTAGACACAACCGGATACCTCACCATCGTTGAGACCACC
>JAYKIP010000143.1:0-4045 GCA_035286205.1 Merismopediaceae cyanobacterium | reverse complement strand
CTCAAAGGTGACCTAAGCAAAATCCCCCTGAAGGCGATCGCCTCCTTGTCTTAGGAGCAGACGACCAAAAAACGATTACAATAGAGACGGCTTTTTGACGCTTGTTGCTGACCCATGACCGACGTTCCTGTTTCTCGCATTCGTAACTTTTCTATCATTGCCCATATTGACCATGGTAAATCTACCCTGGCGGATCGGATGTTGCAGATCACGGAAACTGTCCAGCAACGGGAAATGAAAGAACAATTCCTCGACAATATGGACTTAGAGCGGGAAAGGGGCATTACCATCAAGCTACAGGCCGCCCGCATGAACTATCGGGGTAAAGATGGCTTGGATTATGTCTTGAATCTCATTGATACCCCTGGCCATGTGGATTTTTCCTATGAAGTCTCCCGTTCCCTCGCCGCCTGTGAAGGGGCGTTATTGGTGGTGGATGCCACCCAGGGCGTAGAAGCGCAAACCCTGGCTAATGTGTATCTAGCCCTAGAAAATAATTTAGAGATTATCCCGGTTTTAAATAAAATTGATTTACCCAGTGCCGAACCCGATCGCATTGCCGCCGAAATTGAAGAAATTGTCGGATTAGATTGCAGTCAAGTGGTCAAAGCCTCCGCAAAAGCTGGGATTGGAATTGACGATATTTTGGAATCCATTGTGCATTTAGTCCCACCGCCCAGGGATACCGTAGAAGACCCCCTAAGAGCCTTAATTTTTGATAGTTATTATGATGCTTATCGGGGAGTCATTGTCTATTTTCGGGTGATGGATGGACGAGTTAAAAAAGGCGATAAAGTGCGGTTAATGGCTTCCCAGAAAGAATATGTCATTGATGAACTGGGTATTTTATCTCCGAATCAAATTCAAGTGACCGAATTACACGCCGGCGAAGTAGGCTATTTTGCCGCCGCCATTAAAGCCGTAGGGGATGCACGGGTGGGGGATACCATTACCCTAGCCAATAATCCGGCCTTGGAACCCTTGCCCGGTTATACCGAAGCCAATCCGATGGTTTTTTGTGGCTTGTTTCCCATTGAAGCGGATCAATATCCTGATTTGCGTGATGCCCTGGAAAAATTAAAATTAAATGATGCGGCTTTATCCTACGAACCGGAAACATCGAGTGCCATGGGTTTTGGTTTTCGGTGTGGTTTCCTGGGTTTATTACACATGGAAATTGTGCAGGAACGGCTGGAGCGAGAATACAATTTAGACCTGATTACAACGGCTCCTTCGGTGATTTATCGGGTGACGACGATGGATAACGAAATTGTGGAAGTGGATAATCCCAGTTTGTTGCCGGATATTCAGAAACGCCAAAAAATTGAAGAACCCTATATCAAAGTTGAAATGATTACCCCGGAAACCTATGTGGGGACTTTAATGGAACTGTGTCAGTCTCGCCGGGGCGTTTTTAAAGATATGCGTTACTTCACGAAAAGTCGCACGGCTTTAATCTATGAATTACCCTTAGCAGAAGTAGTGACAGACTTTTTTGATCAGTTAAAATCCCGCACGAAAGGTTATGCCAGTATGGAATATCAATTAATTGGCTACCGGGAAAATAATCTGGTTAAGCTGGATATTTTAGTGAATGGGGATAGTGTGGATGCGTTGGCCATGATCACCCACCGGGATAAAGCCTATTATGTGGGCCGGGCCATGGTGGAAAAGTTAAAAGAACTGATTCCTCGTCATCAATTTAAGGTTCCTATTCAGGCGGCGATCGGGGCAAAAGTGATTGCCAGTGAACATATTCCCGCCCTTCGTAAAGATGTGTTGGCCAAATGTTATGGCGGTGATATTTCCCGTAAGAAAAAGCTCCTACAAAAACAGGCCAAGGGTAAAAAACGCATGAAGGCGATCGGCACAGTGGATGTTCCCCAGGAGGCTTTTATGGCGGTATTAAAATTGGATCAACAACCTTAACGCGGACATTCCCTAGGGGCTGGCTCAAAAGGGCCCGGTCTCCCAGGGAAAGGGCGATCGCCGGCCAATGGGCCGGATGTCAAAGAATACTCATCATTCTGATTTTATAAAGGTTTAGGGATTTGCTAAAGTGAAGCCAGTAAGGCCCATTTCTTGACGGTGTTTCCTATGACGATACAAGCCAGTGATTTTAAAGATGGACTCGCTGGAGTCCCCGCCGCTAAATCCCATGTTAGCTATGTAGATGGTGAAAACGGATTGCTGGAATATCGGGGGATTCGCATTGAGGAATTAGCCCAAAAGAGCAGTTTTATTGAGGTGGCCTATCTACTGATTTGGGGGAAACTGCCCACCAAGGACGAATTAGAGGATTTTGAAAAGGAAATTCGCTACCATCGCCGCATTAAGTTCCACATTCGGGACATGATGAAGTGTTTTCCGGAAACCGGTCATCCCATGGATGCCCTCCAGACCTCGGCGGCGGCTTTGGGGTTATTTTATGCCCGGCGTGCGTTGGACAATCCCTACTATATCCGGGCGGCTGTGGTGCGTTTATTGGCCAAAATTCCGACCATGGTGGCGGCCTTTCACCTGATTCGCAAGGGCAATGACCCTATCCAACCCAATGATGATCTGGACTATGCGGCGAATTTTCTCTATATGTTAACGGAACGCAAGCCCGATCCCCTAGCGGCCCATATTTTTGATGTGTGTTTAACGCTCCACGCGGAACATACGATGAATGCTTCCACCTTTTCGGCCAGGGTAACCGCTTCTACCTTAACCGATCCCTATGCGGTGATTGCGTCGGCGGTGGGAACCTTAGCAGGGCCATTGCACGGGGGAGCCAATGAAGAGGTGTTGTTGATGCTAGAGGAAATTGGCTCAGTGGAAAATGTGCGTCCCTATGTGGAGAAATGTATTACGAATAAACAGAAAATTATGGGGTTTGGGCATCGGGTTTATAAGGTGAAAGATCCCCGTGCCATTATTCTACAAAATATGGCGGAGCAGTTGTTTGAAAAGATGGGGCGAGATGAGTATTACGATGTGGCCGTTGAGTTGGAAAAAGTCGTAGAAGAGTATATGGGGAAGGCGAAGGGAATCTATGCCAATGTGGATTTCTATTCGGGTTTGCTGTACCGTAAGTTGGGGATTCCGGCGGATTTGTTTACACCGATTTTTGCGATCGCCAGGGTAGCGGGATGGTTGGCCCATTGGAAGGAACAATTATCCGTGAATAAAATTTATCGTCCGACCCAAATCTATGTGGGAGAACACAGTTTGGCTTATATCCCCATCGAGGAACGGGTGGTGAGTCTGCGGGAAGAAGAAATGGGCATTTAACGATTCACCACTCACTATTTACTATTCACTTTTTCAGTTGAGAAAAGACGATGCAATTTACCCAGCGTGTTAGCCAGGTGACTCCTTCCATTACCCTGGAAATTACGGCCAAGGCGAAAGCTCTGAAAAGTCAGGGCATTGATGTGTGTAGTTTTACGGCGGGCGAACCGGATTTTGATACTCCTGAGCATATTAAAATGGCGGCTAAGTTGGCCCTCGATCAGGGAAAAACGAAGTATGGCCCCACCACCGGCGAAATGGCCCTGCGGGAGGCGATCGCCAAGAAACTCCAACAACAAAACCAACTGGATTACGAAGCAAAAAATGTGATCGTGACCAATGGTGGTAAACATTCGCTGTTTAACCTGATGTTGGCTCTGATTGAAGCGGGGGATGAAGTAATTATCCCGGCCCCCTACTGGTTGAGCTATCCCGAAATGGTGAAATTGGCCGAGGGAACCCCTGTCATTGTGACCACCACCGCCGCTACCGATTATAAAATTACGCCCGACCAATTACAGCAGGCCATTACCCCCAAAACCAAACTGTTTGTCCTGAATTCCCCTTCTAATCCGACAGGAACGGTTTACACGCCCCAGGAAATTCGTGCCCTGGCTGAGGTCATTGTCAAAAATGATATTTGGGTAGTGTCCGATGAGATTTATGAACATATTCTCTACGAGGGAGCCAAACATCTGAGCATTGGGGCCGTGAGTACAGCGGCCTTTGCCAAAACAATTATTAGTAACGGCTTTGCCAAAAGTTATTC
>JAYKIP010000142.1:0-4018 GCA_035286205.1 Merismopediaceae cyanobacterium | reverse complement strand
TACGCACCGATCCCAATGCGAAAGAGGCTCTCCAATTTCTGCTGGCTCAACAATATTTAGAGATGGCTTCTACGGTAGGCCAAAGTGAAAGCAGTAAGGTGATGTTTATTGATCCGCGCAGTATTGTAGCGACCCTAGAAGGGGTCAAATCGGTGATTAATACGGGAGGAGATTTATCATCTCTCTCGGAGATTGAACAGGCTCTGGAAAAAGTGGATCGTCATCGGGCCGGTTAAACCTCTCGCTCTAGGCAGGGGATAAATGCGCCAAATTTTTCACAGGCGGGGGAGCCGCATCGTCTTAAGGATAGAAAGTCTTTAAGGTAAGGCAACATCGGTTGTCGGGAGATACTCCATGGTTCCTCGTTCTTTTGATCTGGTTCAAAGGAAACTCACGTCCAAGCTAGGGATCGCGTTACTCGGTGTGGCGATCGCCTTGATCATCCTCAAACTCCTACTCAGAACGTTAATTATTGTGCCGATTGGAGAAGTTGGTGTTATTGAAAATCCAGACAAAATGCTCACTCATCCCCTCCTGCCGGGGGTTTATTGGTTAAATCCCTGGGAGAATGTGGTCAAAATCTCGACCCGTACTCAAGTGCAAAATGAAACCCTAGAATTAACCTCCCAGGAAGGCATTAATTTTACGGTTAATATTAGCCTAGAATATCACATTAATCCCCAAAAATCGGGTTATTATTACCAAGGGATCGGGAACAATACTCAAGCTGTTTTACGGGAAAATCTGGCCACTGCCCTCCGTTTTGTTACCTCTAAATATCCCCTAAAATCTATCTATGGTAATCAAAATCAGGCGATCGCCAATCAAATCCAATCTTTGATGAACCAACGGTTAAATGCTCAGGGTTTTGTCATTGACCGGGTGACTCTTCTTCATTTTGTTTTGCCCGAAGCGGTGCAATCTAGCATCCAAGAGCGATTTATTGCGGAACAACAGGGGGAAAAACGCAAAACTGAAGCGAAAGCCTTAGCCGATGCCGTGAAGCATTTTCAGGGATTAGTTGCCCCCCAAAATGTGATTAATGTTGTGTCTGATGATAGTACGCTTCAAATGGAAGATAAAAATAAATGATTATTGATCAATCTTGGTAAAAATTTATAGATTAAGCAACTATTTTAGGTTGCAAATTGTTGAGCATAAAAACTCGCATAACGACCCCGTTGGGCAATTAATTCCTCATGGGTTCCCGTTTCAATAATTTCCCCCTGCTGTAACACAAAAATGCGATTTGCTCGGCGGACAGTGGCTAACCGGTGGGCAATAACAAAAACGGTTCTTTCTTGGGTGATGCGATCCAGGGCTTCTTGCACCAGAGCTTCCGATTCCGAATCCAGGGCAGACGTAGCTTCATCTAAAATTAAAATCGCCGGATTTCTTAACACGGCCCGGGCGATCGCCAAGCGTTGTCGTTGACCCCCGGAAAGATTCACCCCCCGTTCTCCCACATAGGTATGATACCCCTGGGAAAGTTCGGTAATAAATTGATGGGCATTGGCAATTTTTGCCGCCTGTTCAATGGCTTCGTAGTCTAAATCAGTTTGACCAAAGGCAATATTTTGAGCAATACTTCCCGAAAATAAAACATTTTCCTGGGGGACGATCGCAATTTGTTCCCGTAAACTTTTTAACGTAACCTCTTGAATATTATAACCATCAATTAAAACCTGTCCCGATGTCGCATTATAAAGCCGCATTAATAGATTAACTAGAGTACTTTTTCCCGCTCCGGAAGCCCCAATCAACGCAATCATTTCCCCCGGTTGCGCCGTAAAATCAATCGCTTTTAAAACCGGTTTGCCGGGTTGATATTCAAATCCCACATTTTGATAATTCACTTTGCCGGTGATAGTGGGTAAGGCGATCGCCTGGGGATGATCCTGCACCATCGGTTCGATCATGAATAACTCAAAAATCCGGTCAATGGAGGCTTCCCCCTGTTTAAACAAATTATAATCACTGGTGATATGACTAATGGGATCAATGAGCATCGCCACCGCCGTCACATAACTAATAAATCCAATGCCCGTTAAATTGCCCAAAGAAATTTGCCAAGCCGCTAAACAAAATAAAAACACCACCGCCATGGCTTCTAAAAAGCCCACCACGACAAATTGCAACGCCTTCACCTGTTCTGCCAAAAACTGCGATCGCCGGTGTTGCCGAGCCTCTTCGGCAAATAACTGAAGTTGATAATCCTCCGCCGCAAAAGCCTTAATTAAGCGAATCCCGGCCAAACTTTCCGTTAACAAAGCCGATAAATTAGAAATACGATTTTGACTGCGACGACTAAACTTTAATAACTGCTCCCCAAAAAAGCCGATTAAAACCCCCATCAACGGCGCAACGACTAATACCGCACAGGTTAAGGCCCAGTTCACCCAAAACATATAACCAAATACCACAATTAACTGTAAAACCGACGGCACAAAATCATGGAATAATTTATTAATCACTTCCCCAATGCGGTCAATATCCTCCGTCAAACGATAGGACAAATCCCCCGTTTTCGCCGCTTCAAAATAACTTAAACTGAGCCGTTGTAAATGGGCATAAACGTTTTGACGCAGTTCTAAGGCAATACTCAAAGCGGCTTTAGCCATGAGGGAATCTTGCCCGTACTGGGCGGCTCCTCGTACCAGAAAGATTAAGGCCGCGACTCCCGCCAGGGTTAAAATCGCCTGGACATCCCCCGCACCAATATATTTCGCCATGCGTCCCACTAACCACGCTAAAATCGGCCAAAATACCGTAAAAACTAAGGTACAAAGGAAAGCCAGACCAATCAGCCGTAAATGGGGGCGAATATAGGGCAGTAGGAGCCAATAATGGGAGCGTTTTTGCAAAATACTTTCAGGACGAGTAACCCTTTGATCCTATCAGGTTTTTTCCCTTAAACCCCGGCATGACCCAGGGCCAGCCCTGTGACTAACATCCCAATCACTAAAAAAGGTTGGGCACTGGCTTGATATTTCACATCATTTTCCAGGGGATTACGCAGGAAATACATATCCTGAAAGGTAATTTGGGGAATAACCAATAACAAGACAATGGTGGCGTAAAGTTGTTGGTGAATATACATTAAATACCCGGCAATCCCGGCTTGAAAGAGGTCAATCATGATCACGCAAATCCAAGCGGCTGTGGTAATGCCAAACATCACCGGTAAAGACTTTAACCCTAATTGGCGATCGCCTTCCACACTTTTAAAATCATTCACAACAGCAATGCCTAAACCGGCTAGGCTATAGATTAACGTGAGAATCATAATCGTGCTATTCAATTCCCCAAAGAGGGCATGACCCGCCCACCAGGGTAAGGCAATATAACTCGCACCCAGGGCATAATTACCGAGCCAACCATTTTGTTTTAACTTCAACGGCGGAGCGGAATAGATATAGGCAATTAAGGCTCCCCCTAGGGTTAACATCGTCATAATCGGGAAATCGTGTTGGGCCCACACATCCAAACCGTAGGCGACCCCGATCCCCCCTAACAAGAGTAATAAAATTTGCGTCACCACTTGACCAATGGAAATAGCTCCCGACGGGATAGGCCGATAGGGTTCATTAATCGCGTCAATTTCCCGGTCATAGTAATCGTTCATTGTTTGGGTATAACCGGTCATCAACGGCCCCGACAATAACATACAGGTCAAAACCTTCAGAACATTTTCCGGTGTCCAGGTATATTCCCCCGACGAGGCGGCTCCACAGACCACCCCCCAAATCAAAGGAATCCAGGTAATCGGTTTCATTAATTGCAGGCGAATTTTCCAGATCGAGGTTTCCCCCGATGCGGCTCCTTTCATGCCTAGCAGTTGCCGGGCTTTACTGTTCCGGTTCGTGTCATCTTGCAAAGGTAAGTTATCCTGGGTTTCAGGGTTAGGCGTTGTCATAACAGTCTGTTTAAGGAATCCAAATCACCCTGACATTGTACTGTGAGCCAGTCCGCTCGGATCGGATAGGGTTTTCATCGGGCCTTCTCCTCCGGTCTAGGG
>JAYKIP010000141.1:0-7754 GCA_035286205.1 Merismopediaceae cyanobacterium | reverse complement strand
GACATATTGCAAACGGTCATCCGCTCTTCCAGGGTCATGGCCGCAAAGGTAGAACCCGCGTATTCATAGGCATAGCCCACACCCCCGTTCACCCCTAATTGGCGAATGATATGGAGAATCACATCCTTGGCATAGACTCCAGGGGCTAAGGAGCCATTGACTTCAATTTTGCGGACTTTTAATTTGCTTAGAGCCAAGGTTTGAGACGCTAACACATCCCGGACTTGAGATGTCCCAATCCCCAGGGCGATCGCCCCAAAAGCACCATGGGTCGAGGTATGGGAATCACCGCAGGCAATGGTCATTCCTGGCTGAGTTAAACCCTGCTCCGGGGCAATCACATGGACAATCCCTTGATTACCGGAACCGATGGGATAAAACCGAATTTGATTGGTCTGAGTATTGGTTTCAAGGGCCTGCATCATCTCTTCCGCCAAACCATCCTGAAAAGGGCGCGTCTGATTATCCGTTGGCACAATATGATCCACCGTGGCCACTGTGCGTTCGGGATACAACACTTTTAAACCGCGATCGCGGAGCATGGCAAAGGCCTGGGGACTGGTGACTTCGTGGATGAGATGCAGTCCGATGAATAATTGCGTTTGGCCCGACGGTAAAACTTTGACGGTATGTAAATCCCAGACTTTATCAAATAGGGTTCTTGCGCTCATGGAAGGCTGTGGCGTGATAAATTCTCCCCTATCATAGCTTTTTCAGGAGCTTAGGGATCTGGACTTTGTGGCAACCCCCTCACAAAACCGCCGGATGTTCCCCAGGTTCCCTAGAGGCAATGCCCCGTTAATCTTCTTTTTTCACCCGATAAAAGGGTTGGAGCCAGCCCCGTCGCCAGAAGAAATACAGAGAACCCAAGGCGATCGCCAACATCACCCCCCAGGTCGCCAGGTAACCGTAGGGAGAATCTAACTCCGGCATATGTTTAAAATTCATGCCATAGACCCCGGCAATAAAGGTTAAGGGAATAAAAATGGTGGAAATAATGGTTAAAAACTTCATTACCTCGTTCATTTTATTGCTCATGGAAGTCATATAAACCTCCATTAAACTAGCCGCTAATTCCCGATAAGCCTCGATAATATCAATCACCTGAATAATGTGATCATAACAGTCCCGAAAGTAAATCCGAGTATCCGGGGTAATTAACAAGCTGGTATCACGCAATAACACATTCATCACATGACGCAGGGGCCAAATCAACCGCCGCAGGGCTAATAATTCCCGACGAATATTATAAATTTCTTCCATTAATTCCCCGGATGGACTACGAATAATCGTACTTTCTAAGGCTTCAATCCTCTCTTCATAATCCTCCAACAAGGGGAAATATTCATCAATCAGCATATCGAGTAAAAGATAGACCAAATAATCGGCTCCCTCTTGACAAACTTTGCCCTGATTGGCCCGAATGCGATCGCGGACGGGATCAAAACAATCCGTTAATTCCCCTTCCTGAATGGTTAACAGATACCGTTTGCCCAACACAAAACTGACCTGCTCACTTTCAAAACCATCCTCCTCACGATTCGGTCGCACCCGATGGGCCAAAATCATAATATGGTCGCGGTAATCTTCCACCTTGGCCCGTTGCGGCACATTCACCACATCTTCTAATAACAAAGGGTGCAGTTTAAAAATTTCCCCGACCTGTTTTAACACCTCTTCACTGCCTAAACCTTGGATGTCCATCCAGGAAACTGTATTCGTTCCCAAATAGGGCCGCAAAGCATTGGGCGTTAGATCGGATTTGCGGATCGCATGGTCAGCACTATAGTCAATTAAAATAATCTTGGACGGTTGGGCATCCGGTTCAATGCTTAAAGTCCCCGGCTCACTGCCCGGTTCATCGTAAAAATAATCAAAATAATCTTCTTCCTCCTCCTCTGGTTCTCCTAAGGGTAGCTGACGATTTAAGAGTTCAGGATTAAGGGTAGATTGGGTCATAAACACATCCTTGGAGAAAGAAATAAAGGAATTGATTCGCTAGGCAAAGGGGAGAGAAACTGGGCAATAAACTGGGTAATAAACAATGAAAAATCATCCCTATTCAAAGGGATCAACGTTAGGAATGCGTTAAGGTTTAACTCAAATCGTAGAATCCGGAAAAGACCCGTTGGGCTGGCCCCGTCATATAAACCCGTTGTGTTTGTTCTGACCATTCAATGGAGAGACCGCCGCCGGGTAATTCTACCGTACAAATTCGGTGACTATTGCCCGTTAAAACGCCCGCCACGACTGAGGCACAGGCTCCGGTTCCACAGGCCAGGGTAATCCCGGCTCCCCGTTCCCACACCCGCATTTTTAGATAATCCGGGGCGATCACTTCAATAAATTCGGTATTGGTACGTTGGGGAAAAGCGGGATGATGTTCAAATTGCGGGCCGAGGGTCTCCAGGGGAATCGCGCTGGTGTCCTGGACAAAGGTAATACAATGGGGGTTACCCATACTAACGCAGGTGACTGCCCAGGCTTGATCGGCTACGACCAAAGTTTCGTTAATCACCGGTTGATCCGGTTGACCGAGGGTCGTGGGAATCGTCTGGGCATTTAATAGGGGTTGTCCCATATCCACTTTCACTTGACCGTTGGCTTCAATTTGGGGGGTAATGATGCCTGCTAGGGTCTGGATCTGATAGGTTTTGCCGATCCTTTCTTGCCCTTCCAATGCCGCTAAAAATCGGGCTAAACAGCGAATGCCATTGCCACACATTTCTGGCTCGGAACCATCGGAGTTAAAAATACGCATTGTGTAATCGGCCCCTAATTGACCCGGTAGCGCGAAAATCACCCCATCGGCTCCAATGCCAAAATGGCGATCGCAGAGTTTAACGGCCTGTTCCGGTGTCAAACAGGGTTCCTCCGAGGTGCGATTATCCACTAATACAAAGTCATTTCCCAAACCTTGATATTTCGTAAAAGCCAGAGCCATCGCGCTATCCCTCCAAAAATCAAAAACAAATTAGTTGAGTCAAAATCCGGCGATCGCCCCAGGGAATCGTGCGCGGCTTAACCTGGGTCAGATCAAGATGTATGGTATCTTAACTTTTGTTAAGGGTCTTATTGCAATGCCCTTGGCAGTCTTAGCCACAGCCCCAGACGGGAAAATTGTAACCTATGTTAGAGCTTTATCAATTTGAATTATCCCAATATTCCGAAAAAGTCCGCTTTATCTTGGATTACAAGGGCTTATCCTACCGCAAAGTGGATGTGGTTCCAGGGGTGGGTCAACTGGATTTATTGCGTCTATCGGGTCAATCCAAAGTGCCGGTGTTAAAGGATGGCGATACGGTCATTGCGGATTCCACCGAAATCGCTTTCTACCTAGATCGTAAATTTCCGGAAAAGCCCTTGATTCCCACCGATCCCGTAAAACGCGGCCAATGTTTACTCATGGAAGAATGGGCCGATGAATCCATTGGGTTAAAGGGTCGTAAAGCCCTCATTGGTGCTTTAAATCAAAACCCTAGTTTTCGCACCTCGATTCTTCCCAGGGAAGTGCCCAGCTTTCTCAAAAATTTAGTGGGAGCGGTACCGGGGGAATTACTGGATGTGCTGGGAACCGGGGTTGGTTTCGGGGGCGAGGCCGTGAAGGATGCCCTGCGGGGATTAAAACAGGATCTCGAAGCCCTAAGTTTGATTTTGCAACATCAACCGTATCTGGTCGGCAATGAACCCACCCTCGCGGATTTTGCGGTCGCCGGATTGAGCATGGTGATCAAATTCCCCTCCGAAACCTATGTGAACCTGCCCAAGGAACTCCGGGGCAAAGGCATTCCCGGCCTAGCGGATAACACGGCTTATACCCCCTTCTTTGAATGGCGCGATCGCCTCTACCAGGACTTTCGCCAAGCCAACGTTGGCCCTACCCCCAGCGAAGACAACCGCCCCACCCCCATCACCATTGACTAAATTTCCCCCGTTAATGAACTTTCGTTAAGGCACTTTCGTAAAGATTTGTAATCTCTGGGGAAAGAGACCTTAAGGGAAATGAGAAAAACTGCTAGAATTTGGCGTTAAGTAACTTGGCCGCGCTCACCCCCAGACCTGACTCAGGTTACAGAGCCTCACCAATTACTTTAATAAACGCACTGATTTAAGGAAAACCACTATGGCCGTCAAACGCGGAGACATTGTTAGAATCAAGCGTCCCGAATCCTACTGGAATGGAGACACGGGAACGGTTGCCAGCGTCGAAAAAAGCGGGATTCTTTACCCTGTAATCGTTCGCTTTGAACGCGTTAACTACAACGGGTTTAGCGGTAGTGCCACTGGCATTAATACCAATAACTTTGCTGAACATGAATTGGAGTTGGTGAAAGCCGCTCCGGCTAAGTAACAGCAAGGGATTTTAAGGGGTTCCCCTAGCGTTGGCTCTGACTATCAAGGGTTAAGGTTAGGGGATTCTCCTGGTTGGCTGTTTCCAGCAACTTCTCCAGACCTCGCTTTAAGTTAGAGGTTCGACCGTCAGTCGAAAACCTTAGTGACTATGGCGAAAGCCAGACTACTCTCAGAAGCCATGACTTGACTGACTTCCTCTAGAGCAGAGGCGATCACTATTTCCCTTCGGATTTGGCAGGCTGGTTATAACGTTTTAAGCAAATGGTAATGGTTGTTCCTTGGCTAACAACACTTTTTAATGAAATAATACCATCGTGTAAATCTACACATTTTTTAGTGACAATTAAACCGAGTCCTGTTCCTGCAATATTTCTAACATTTTTACCACGATGAAAAGGTTCAAAAATTTGCTTTTGATCCTCTGGCGTAATCCCAATTCCTTGATCGGTTACTTCAAAAATAATATTTTCAGAATTTAGACTTAAGGTAATTTGAATTTGTCCTCCATTGGGAGAGTATTTAATCGCATTAGATAATAAATTTGATAGAATAGAGCGCATTAATCTTTCATCAATGAGGGCTTGAGTATCTTGACTCTGACAAATGAAATTAAAATTATATTGCTCACTGACACTCAACTGAACTTCTTCGAGAAATTGGCGAAAAAGCCTTTCTAAGTCTAACCAATTTGGGTTAAATTCTAGCTTACCGGCTTCCGCTCGGTTAATAATTAAAATATCATCTAAAAGTTGCACCATATTTTTAACGGAATTTTGAATACGGTGTAAGTTGCGACTACGTTTGTCCGGATCGTGCCAGACCGCTTCAGAATTTTCTAGTAATTGAGCGGCGGCTAAAGCGGTGCTTAAAGGGGTACGAAATTCGTGGGAGGCCATGGAAAAAAAGCGTGTTTTTAAGAGGCTTAATTCTTTTTCTCGTTCCAAAGCTAGACGAACTTCTTCGTTACGTCGGCGCTCGGTTACATCTCGTTGTACGGCGATCCAATGGGTATAAAAACCTGTTTTATCTGCCACAGGAACGAGGCTAAATTCTACCCAAAATTCACTGCCATCTTTACGATAATTAATGACTTCTACGGTAATAGATTGCCATTGACTAATGGCTTCGCGTACCTTATCTAATTCCGTGCGACTGGTTTTTGGCCCTTGTAAGATGCGAGGGGTTTTTCCTAGCACTTCTTCAGCCGCATAACCCGTAATTTTACTAAATGCTTCATTAACATAAATAACTCTAGGGCCAGGTTCATCAATGGGTTCGGCTTCGGTGATGACAACGGCATCATTGGTATGAACAACAACGGATTGTAATAAACGAATTTGTTCAGCTTGCCGTTTTTGTTCAGTAATATCGGCAACAACTGCAACTAATCCTGAAATTTTTGCCTCACTATCCAAAAGGGGAGCGGCTGAAAGGATTATTTCAATCCAGTTACCATCTTTTTTCTGACATTTAACTTCTATGCTGGGGCAAGGTTTATCTGACAAAATGATTTTTTTGAGGCGTTGATAATCTTCTATTAAAATGCCATCAGTTAGCCGTTCAGGATCAGCAATAATTTCCGCTTCTGTCCAACCAAAAATATGTTCCGCCGCAGGATTCCAGATTTGAATTTGGTCTTCTAAATTGAGGGTAAAAATACCCCTAGGAGAGGCAGAAATCAGAGATTGTAAGGTCTGATTGGTATGGCGGAGAGCCACTTCCGTTTTTTGTCGTTCACTGATTTCTATTCTTAAGGATTGATTAGTTGTGGCCAGTTGCTGGGTACGTTTTTCGACACGGTTTTCTAGATCTTTATTCAGTTGTTGTAATTGTTCATAGAGTTCTGATTGTTGAATGGCGATCGCCACCTGATTCGCTAACTGTTTCATTAACTCAATTTCCCAGGGTTGCCATTGACGGCAAAAAGCGCATTGATGAGCAATTAATAAACCCCAAAGATAGGGTGATTTTGATTCACTTTCCAGGGATGGATCACGATTTTCCTGGAGAATAGGAACCACTAATTTTGATTGCACCCCAAATTGTTTTACAAAGTCCGCCAGACAAGTTTCCACATCATCTTGATCGATATTGGTAATTGTGCGAATTTTTCCCTGGGTATAGGCTTGATGATATTCCATCGGAAAAACTTCTTCAGGAAAAGTTTGTCCTAAAATACTGGGATAGTTTGAAGTCACAGCTTCTGTCATGGCACTGCCTGTTCCATCTCCCCAAATTCGATAAATTAAAACGCGATCAGCCTGTAAAAAAGTTTTAACTTCAGCAACGGTCGTGTTTAAAACAACTTCTAAATTTAAGGATTGACGAATATGTTGGGTAATTTGATTAACAAATCGTTCCCGTTGGGTCTGTTGTTTGAGGCTAATTTCAATCTTTTGGCGTTGTTGATTTTGTCTATACCATAGATAACAGGCAATGGCGATCGCCAGAAAAACCATTTCTATTGGAATGAATAACTTACCCATACATTGTGAAATCCCGATAGCAAAATCTTAATTAAAATATCGTTGTTTAGTAATCGCTTTCAATATCTTTAACAATAATGCTAAGTCCTGATCCTTGGCAAAAACACCGTCAATCTGAGGTAAATAACTACGGGCTTCCGCCGTAATGTGACTATCCGCAGAATCCGTAATTAGAAGTAGAGCAGGAGGTTTAGCAGAAAAATTTTTAATAATAGTAATTAAATCTAAGGTTGCTGAAATATCAATTGCTTCATATTTAATACTGTAATAAACCAAAATAGAGCCATATTCCCCAATGTCAATGTTATTAAAAAGAATATCTTTTAAACTAATAGCACAAACTTCAAAATATAGGCTTAAAAATCTTTCTAAAAATTGATACCATTCCTGATCTATTTCTAAAATACCAATCTTTACTTTCGTTATTTTTTTTGTGAAAACCGACGTTTTTTTATTGGCTATTTTTTGCATGAAACCTGGTCTCCATGTAAGAATTAGGGAGAATTGCAACAAGAATTAATGGATTCAATTTGAAAATATTTTCAGCAAGCACCCCCTCTGTTTTGAGTGATCGATATCCCCCAGGGTGGGGGACTGACAGACATCAATTTTATCAGCAATAACCTGGGCTAAAACACCTGGATTTTAAAGCCCAATTACTCCCCAAGCACTAAGCGCGACAGCAATTACGCCTAAACTGACTAAGGCTACTCCAGTATAAAGAATAACTTTGCCCGCCAAATAAACCCCTGCGGGATAGGGTTGCTTTTGCCATTGCCAACGGTAAGTTAAGGGAGCCTGATGGCGGAAATAACCGATCGCCTCTAATTGTTGACGATGATCGGCACCATAGCGTGGCATCCGCGCAAAAGGTAACTGACCATTAACCTGTTGAGGAAGAATGCGTCGTCGTTG
>JAYKIP010000140.1:0-10679 GCA_035286205.1 Merismopediaceae cyanobacterium | reverse complement strand
GAGGGTTTGCTGTTGATGGCTTCTTTCGGCCCCAGCAACTGTTAACTTAGTGCTGACTGGATTAGCTTCCTGGAAACTGCCCCCACAGCATTGAATCCTAGGGACTGTTGTTTTTGTGATTTTTCTTTTTCCTAATCCTTATGGCTCTCTCTGAACAGCAAACCGCACAAAGTTATCAAAATATCATGGAACCTTTAGTTCATGCTGAAATTGAAAAGCAGCTAAAGTTCTATCCGAAAAATTTAAAGGCCTACATTAACAAGGTTGAGGTGGCGACCTATGCCTTGAATCGTTTACCGGCCCTCTATGCCTCCTCCCGTCAGGGCAAAGAACAACAACATCGCATTGCTCAACGGAAATACAAGGAAGAGATTACCTCGGCTGTCCGCCGGGCGATCGCCGCCATTGAGAAAGACCCCCTACGCAATTCTGACCCGATCGTTTCCGACCTAGAAATGCAAACCGAAGAAGCTAAACAAGCTTTACAAAAAGTACAAACTTTATTAAAAGACCGACAACTATTAGACTACGAGAATCAAGCCCTCACCTGGGAGAATTTACCGAACCTACTCCAGCGAGCTTTCAATAAATTGGAGTGGATGAAACCAACTTCGGCTGATGCTCCCCCACGTCTTGATCCTAAAGCGACCATCCGTCAAGGTTATGTCCCAGAACCTCCAACTCCCCGTAACTACAGTTTAGATAAGGGGACACTCTGGTAGAAGGCGACGAAATTAACCGTTTAGCTGGCTCTGACTTTCCCCTCCCAGGAAACATTCCCCTCTCACCTAAAACCTATCGGGAAAACGGCGAATCGTAACGCTTTTGCCTAAAATAGAAAGAAATGTAACAAATTATTAAGATTTATGGCAGATCAATTAATTCGGGCAACGGCGGCAGAGGGAGGCATTCGGGCCGTTGGGGTGATTACGACACGATTAACGGAAGAGGCCCGTCAACGCCATCAATTATCCTATGTGGCTACCGCCGCCCTGGGACGCACGATGAGTTCAGGGCTATTACTGGCCTCTAATATGAAACGGGAGGGGTCACGGATTAATCTACGGTTTAAGGGGAATGGCCCCCTCGGTGGTCTGCTGGTAGATGCGGGGTTAGATGGAACGGTGCGGGGTTATGTGGCCAATCCCAGGGTGGAATTACCGCCAACTCCCCAGGGCAAGTTAGATGTGGGCGGGGCGATCGGTCGAGAGGGTTTTCTCTATGTCGTGCGGGATATTGGTTTTGGCTATCCCTATTCCAGCACGGTGGAAATTGTGTCCGGGGAAGTGGGGGATGATATTACGCACTATCTGGCCATTTCGGAGCAAACGCCATCGGCTCTATTGGTCGGGGTTTTTGTGGAACCCCAGGGGGTGACGGCCAGTGGGGGGCTGTTAGTGCAAATTCTGCCCAAAGCCGCTCAGGATGAAGCGTTAATTGCTCTCTTGGAATCCCGGATTGCTCAGTTGCAGGGCTTTACTCCCCTCTTACAGGCGGGTAAGTCGTTGCCGGATATGTTTAACGAATTGTTAGGGGATCTCGACCTTCAGATTTTCCCGGAAATCCAGTTAGTTCGTTACGATTGCGGCTGTACCTTTGAGCGGATGTTAGGGGCTTTAAAGATGCTAGGGACAGCGGAACTCCAGGATATGATCGAAAAAGATAAGGGAGCAGAGGCCACCTGTGAGTTTTGTGGTGAGGTCTATCAAGCGACCTGCGATCATCTCGCCCAGTTGATCGAGGATTTGCGTTCCGAGTGCGTCTCCTAGGCCGAAAGGACTTCCGTATCGCGTTTGGGGTCAAAACTGTGCATGACGCGGCCACAGCTCCACCATTTATGGTAATACCCCTGGCTGATGGTGTCTCCGGTTTCCGACAAAATATCTAGCCCGATGCCATTGCGTCCCATACTCACCCCAGAGCTATGGATATAGCGTAATTCCCCTAAATGCAGGGCAACGTGATCCACCCGTTGGGAACCGAAAAAGATCAAGTCCCCCGGTTCTAAATCGGCGATCGCCACCCGTTGGGTAAAGGCTTCCTGTTGGTAGGAGTCCCTGGGTAACCAGATACCGGAAGCTTGAAAGGCGGCTTGCATTAAACCGGAACAGTCGTAGTTGGGCCCTAAATTTCCTCCCCACAGATAATAATTGGGCTGGGCTAGGGCCGCTTGGGTATAAGCAATAATCTCCGGGATCTTAGCGACAATAGTAGAACGGTCAACGGCGATCGCCTGGTAGGGTTGGGGGGCGGGGATTAACGTGGTTAAGTCTGCGAGGGGTAACCAGGCCTGATAACCATCTTCTGCTAATTGTACTAGGACTGCAGTGGCTTGCAGGTCTAATAGGCGTAATTGACGACCGGCATGGGCTTGGGTTGCGAGGGTTTGACAATCGGCTTGATCGTAAAGATTCAAATCTTTTGTACAAGTATATTCTCCACTTGGTGTAGGTTCCAGGGACGGCATCATGGCAAGGGTGCGAAAACGTGCGAAAAAGTTTATCCCGAAATTTTAACCTTTGGGAGACAAGATTGTTTCCTCAATTTCCTTAATTTCCTTAAGCTCCTCATGGCTTCCCGGTCTCATCTAAAATTCTTTTATCAAAACTTTTCCTAACCATGACCGATTCCTTTTTTTATCCCTATCCCCCATTAATTCCAGGCATTTTACGGCAACGTTACAAACGCTTTTTTGCGGATATTGAATTAACCAACGGCGAAGTGATTACGGCCCACTGTCCCAATACGGGGCCCATGACGGGCGTTTGTCAAATCGGTCAACCGGTCTATCTTTCCCAGAGTAATAACCCGAAACGCAAACTGGCCTATACCTGGGAAATGATTCAAATCGAAGAAACCTGGGTGGGGGTCAATACCAATCTGCCCAATCAGGTGATTAAACAAGCTTTAATTGATCATCTTTTGCCGGAATTAGCGGATCTCTACGACACCGTTAAAACCGAAGTGCCCTACGGTAAAGACCGCAAAAGCCGCATTGATTTCCTCTTAACAGGTCAGCAAACGCCCGATGTTTATGTTGAAGTCAAAAATACCACCCTCACGGAAGGCCATTTAGCCCTTTTTCCCGATACCGTCACCACCAGAGGGCAAAAACACCTGGAGGAATTAACGGCCCTATTACCCCAGGCGATCGCCGTTATGCTCTACTTTATTAATCGCGGTGACTGCACCAGCTTTGCCCCTGGAACAGCCTACGATCCTCACTATGCCCAACTTTTGCGAATGGGGATCAAGAAAGGATTGCGGGTTTTACCCTGCCGTTTTGACATTAGCCCCCAGGGGATTCGTTATCTCGGTCTAGCTGAATTAGATTTTCCTTGTGAATAAGATGGGGGGGTTAATCCGGGTTGATTAATTGGGGTTTTCGGTGGCTTTTTGGGCGAGGTAATGGGCGAACCGTTCTTCCGCATTAGCCATTACTTCATCCATTTTTTCGAGGAGTTCCCCCGGATAACTTTCTAAGACTTTGGTGGAAAGCGAAACGCGATTTTTGTATTCGTCTATATCTAGTACGGCCACTTGCACCGCTTGCCCCGGCTGAAAAATCCGGTCGATCGCTTCAACTCGCGCTCCACTCATTTGGGTAATGTGCAGTAACCCCGTCACCCCATTGAGATCCACAAAAATCCCGTAGGGTAATAACTTGACCACTCGGCCCGCCGCGACCGTATTCTTCGCAATTTGGGTCATGGCCTGGGTCTGCTGTAACTTCCGTTGGGAAAGCACCAGTTTATTGGTTTCTTGATTCGCTTCCAAGACATTAGCACTCAGGACTTCCCCCACTAACCCTTCGAGATTATTTTTTTCCATCAAGTGCGATCGCGGAATAAACCCCCGGAGACCTTCCACTTCTCCCGTAACACCGCCCTTATTTAACCCCGTAATCCGAATAGACAAAATCCGACCAGAGGCGGCCGCTTCCAGGATATTTTCCCATGACTGGCGAATATACAGTTGACGACGGGAAAGTTTAACTTGGCCTTCCGCATTCTGCTCACTGATGACCAAAAATTCCCATTCACTATTGAGCGGTAACGTCTCTTCTAAACTGTTATTGGTCTCTAATCCCACTTCGCCCAGGGGTAAAAATCCTGGGGACTTGCCCCCAATTTCCACATAGGCCCCTTCCGAACTGTGTTGCGAAACTTTGCCGCGCACGATTTGTCCTTTTTCAGCCTGGTAATCATGGTGTTCAAGGGCTTTAGCAAAATCGTCATGGGAAAAAGCGGAACGAGAAGGAGCGGCCATAACAACGATAAAAAGATAAACACCTTATCATAGCAGTTTATTTCCAGGGTGCTTTGCTACTCTGACCACAAATTTGCTCTTACACCGAGGAATTGTAGGCTGATCTGGAAAAACAGAGGAGGGGAGGGTTCCCTGGTCTTGTATAATTCTAAGGCTATCCAGTTGATACCGTTGTAACTGGGCAAGAGATTGTTAAGGTTATGAAAAAACTGATCGAGGGACTCCAACAATTTCAAAGTGGTTATTTTCGGAGCCATCAAGCTCTGTTTGAGGAGTTGTCCCAGGGTCAGCATCCCCGCATCCTCTTTATTACCTGTTCTGATTCCAGGGTTGATCCCAATTTAATTACCCAGGCGGAGGTAGGGGATCTTTTTGTGATTCGTAATGCGGGAAATTTGGTTCCTCCGTTTGGAGCCGCCAATGGGGGAGAAGGGGCTTCCATTGAGTACGCGATCGCCGCCCTAGGGATTGAACAGGTGATTGTTTGTGGTCATTCCCACTGTGGGGCGATGAAAGGACTTTTAAAGTTAAATACGTTGCAGGAAAAAATGCCGTTAGTCTATGACTGGCTCAGACACGCGGAGGCGACCCGGCGGTTGGTGTTGGAAAACTATAAACAGTATGAAGGGGAGGAATTAATTGAAATTACCGTGGCCGAAAATATCCTAACCCAATTGGAAAATCTCCAGACCTATCCCATTATTCGCTCCAAATTGCACCAGGGGAAATTGAGCCTACACGGTTGGATCTATCGCATCGAAACGGGGGAAGTCTTGGCCTACGATGGCATTCTCCACGATTTTGTCCCGCCCCAAAGTCGTTTTCCCACCCCGGAGCCGGAATATAATTTGCATCCCAGTTGTCCCCTGTTCCATCAAAAGCCCTTTGTGGTGTCCCACAGCCAATCCCATACTCAACATCAGCGATCACCCCAGGAACCCGCCGCTAAATCCAAAGGAGTGCAAAACTCTAACTTGCCGGGGTATCGTCATCTCTCCTCGGAACAGGCCAATCGCATCTATCGCGGTTCCCGGTAAAAGACGGTTTTTAGGAACTGTCCCCCGCACCGTACAATGAAAATTATTGGGTTTGGTCTGGGATAGGCACTGAATCCAGGCATTAACCGCCCTCAAGTTTTGATCGTTTTTTATTCTCCTTGCTCTCGGTATTTTCTATGTCGCATCTTTTTCGTTGGGTTCTGGTGGTTCTGGCAACCCTCTGGTTTGTGGCTCCGATCCCGGTTTTAGCGGCCAGTTCTGCGTCGGTTACGGGCAGTAGTTCCACCTTTGAAAATACGAAACTCATCGGTCAGGATTTTTCGGGACAAAATCTGCAAACGTCTCAATTTACCAATGTGGATCTGAGCCAAGCGCGTTTCAGTCAAGCCGATTTACGGGGCGCGGTCTTTAATGGGGCAATGCTTAAGGAAGCCAACTTACAAGGAGCCGATTTAACCAACGGGTTGGCCTATCTGTCTAGTTTTGATAAGGCGGATCTACGCAATGCCATTTTGACCGAAGCGATTATGATGCGTTCCACCTTTAAGGATGCCTTGATTACGGGGGCCGATTTTAGCTTGGCAGTTTTGGATCAAGAACAGGTTAGTGCTTTGTGTCAACGGGCTGATGGGGTCAATGAAAAAACTGGGGTGAGTACCCGTGAGTCCCTGGGTTGTCCCTAGGGTGTCCCTAGGCGATCGCCGGTTGCTCGAAAACCCAGGAATAACAGCAAGCAAAGAGAGGGGAATGGCTAAACAACGAGTCGGCATTATTGGGGGCGGGCAGTTGGCCTGGATGTTGGCCCAGGAAGCTCCCAAGTTGGGGTTAACGGTCATCGTTCAAACTCCCCAAGGGGATGATCCGGCGGTGCGTTCGGCCCAGGGATCGGTATTCGCGGCGATCGCCTCTGCCCAGGGAACGGCCCAGTTGGCCCAACAATGCGATGTGATCACCTTTGAAAATGAATTTGTGGATTTAGCGGCCCTCCAAAACCTCGCGGATCAGGGGGTCGAATTTTGTCCCAGTCTGGCGGCGTTAGCTCCCCTCCTCAATAAATACGACCAACGCTGTTATCTGCAATCTTTGGGGTTGCCCGTTCCCACTTTCCAGCGTTACCAACCCGAAACGCCTTTACCCTTTGACTATCCCTTTGTCCTCAAAGCCTGTCGCCATGGCTACGATGGCCAAGGAACCCAAATTATTCACTCTGCCCAAGGGTTAAAGGATTTAGCCCCGTCCCTGGCTGGCCAACCCTGGCTGATGGAAGCCTATATTCCCTTTGAGCGTGAATTGGCTGTCATGGCCGCCCGCAATGCCCAGGGAGAAATCGTCGTTTATCCCGTCACCGAAACCTATCAGCAGAACCAGGTCTGTCAATGGACTATTACCCCGGCGGCGATCGCCCTGGATCTTCAAGCCAAGGCGGCTGACTATGCGCGTCAACTGTTAACAGCCTTAGATTTTGTTGGCATTATGGGGATAGAGTATTTTCTCACCCCGGCGGGAGACCTTTTAATTAATGAAATTGCCCCCCGTACCCACAATTCTGGACACTATACCCTAGATGCCTGTGCCACCTCTCAATTTGCCATGCAACTGCAAGCGGTAACGGGCCAACCTTTGGGGTCTCTTGAATTAATCTGTTCCCAGGCGATCATGGTAAATCTATTGGGCTATGAAAGTACCCAAAGTGAGTATGCCGACCAAAGACAACAACTGGCGACCCTGCCCCATACCCAGGTTCACTGGTACGAAAAACAAGTTATCCGCCCCGGTCGTAAATTGGGCCATGTCACTGTCTTGATCCCTGGAGAACAGTTATTACCGGAATCTGACCTCAAGGCCATCATTCAGGAAATTAACCAAATTTGGTATCCCCAGGGGCATTTTGAGCGAACCTAACAACACCTAACAACAGAGGAGCCACCGAGGGAATCCCTGAATCCTTACGGTTGGGCGGTCAAATCCTGGAGAGCCAAGCGAATTTGCTCAACCCGTCGCCGGTTAACCCCTAAATCCGATTCCCCTAGACGAGAAGCCGATCGCACTTGAATAAGCGGTTGGTCAGTCGGTAAATAAAATTCCAGATCATCCACAAAGCCCAATAACCGGCTCATGGATTCGGCGCGAATATAACCCTCGGTCTGTTCAACAATGGTGGTACGCGGCACAACCCCTAAAATCTTAACTAAGGTTTCCTGGGCAGACCGGCGATCGCCCTGATAGCGTAGTGGTTCAATGGCATGACTAGCATCCGTAGTTTGACTGACCACACAATTTGGCGTAGCCGGACAGGGACTTAAATGCTCTTCCTGAACCCCCAAATTCGTGGGAGCCACTCCCTCAAACAGACCCGACGCAAACGGAATCGCCGCCAGCCAGGGCGTAATCCCCGACCAGGTGAGCAAAGTCGCCAAAAAGAACGCGAAAAAAGCAGATACCATAATCAACAATAAATCCTTAACAGAAACTCGCAACAGGCGATCGCCTTCTATAACAGTAGCGTTGTCAGATCAAAGTTTAAAATACCGCAATGATTATTGCCATCACCGCCCTGAAAGGGGGAGTCGGAAAAACCACCACAGCGATTCACCTCTCCGCCTACCTCCAACAAAAAGCCCCCACCCTGCTCATTGATGCGGATCGTAACCGTTCGGCCCTGATTTGGGCCAGGGAAGAAAAACTCCCCTTTTATGTCGCCTCCCAGGCCGGTTCCACCAGTCTGATTCGCAAATATCCCCACATCGTCATTGACACCCGTGCCCGCCCCGAAGCCGACGAATTTAAAGACCTTGCTGAAGGGAGTGACCTCCTCATTATTCCCACCACCCCCAATCACCTCGACCTGGATGCCACCTTTAAAGCCGTCGAACAATTAGAACCCCTCAATGTCAACTATAAAATTCTCCTCACCAAAGTAGATGCCCGTACCAGGGGCGGTGAAATGGCCCGGAACCTACTCAACGAAGCCCAATTACCCCTCTTTAAATCCGAAATTCCCCTCCTCGTCGCCTTTGAACGCGCTTCCCAAAAAGGAGTGATTATCCGGGACTACGCCGATCCCCGTTCCACCCTCGCCTGGTTACGCTATAAAGCCGTTGGGCAAGAAATTCTGCCTTAAAACTTGCCTAAAAAGAATACCAATCCCGAATCGAAGTGGCAAAATCACTATCATCCCCTTTCTTGTCTTTACCCTTACCCTGCTCCGTAAAATTGACAACCATGGTCTCCTGAGCATCCAATCGTTTAGCTAACTCCTGCTCATTACTGGTATCCTGGGTCATGTCTCGATACTCGGCAGAAGTCATCAAGTTAGTATTGCGATTACTGGTACTGCCTTTATTGCTTAACAAACGCCGAATGACCTTCCGTACCGTAGAAGCCAAATTTTTCGCCGTTAGGGGTTCCTCACTGAGATGTTGTAGGCGTAGAAAATTCTCTAAATCTTTCAGGGATACCTCGTAGGCTCGAATCGTTTCACTCACTTTTTCGGACAATTCTCCCAGGGGGATCTTGCGGCGTTTCTCGTCTCCATGGTTCACAAAATTTTCTAAGTCCAGTAATAAATTAAACGCCGTACTAAAAGCATCAACAGCACAAAGATTCAACGGTGTCGCCTTACGAATGGGATCTCGCATCACCGCCCCAATCCCTTGCAAAACCGCACTCCGGATCGCCTCCCTCATTTCCTCCGCTTTTTTGAGTTGAAAATATTTACCCTCCTCACTGGAAACGTATAAAGACGGTAAACGATTTAAAGCATAGGCCGATACCTCCGCCAAACTCACAAATTTAGCCACATTCACCGGTAACTTTTGCAGTTCCTTATAGGCCTCTTCTTTGACCAGTAACTCCATTAAGTTAATACAGCTATGGGTGTCTTTGCGTTCAGCTTTTTCCTTTTCTTCGATAATTTCCTGAATTTCTTGAGCATCTACTTCCTGGGGATGGGTCTGATAAACCGGAGCCAGGTAGCGTAAAATATCTTTGGCTAAAGGAGCATAAATTTCCTGACGGTTAAGGCTTTTGACAAGAGCCTGTAGGGAAAAAACTAAGCGTTTGAGGGTCGGCCGGGTTTGAATCACTTCTCCTAATAACTGTTCCGAAGAATAGCGATTAACCACGTTCGGGTCATTTTCCCAGGTTTGTCTAGCTAGGCAATAGAGCATCTTACGGATTCTTAATGCCTCGCTATGGCTATCAATGGTCTTAGCAATACGGGGCAAATGCTCTAAGGCTAAACCCATTTTTTGCTCCTCAGAATGAATCGTTAAAGGGTTAATTTCTTTCGTAGGGGTTGGGATAACTCCATGTGGGGCGGTCAGGGAGACTTAAGGAATATCCCAAGCAGGGGGTCTCGGTCAAAGTAAAGATTTCCTTAAGATACTATCCATTGTAATGGGAAATTGGAAGACTCGCTTAGTCGTAAAGGGGTACTAAGCTAGAGGGGGCTAACGAAAAAGAGAGGATGTGACTTCCTCTCCTAGAAATTCATGACATGACTCGTTTCGGGGACTTAATCAGTACAAATTCAAGTACCCCAAATACTAGGGTTGATGATTACGAGAACCATTCCGTATGGAAAAATTCACCCTTAGCTTTATCCGTCCGCTCGTAGGTGTGCGCCCCAAAATAATCCCGTTGGGCCTGGGTTAAGTTTTGCGGCAGGGTGGCTCGACGGTAGCTATCGAAATAGTCCAAAGAAGCACTAAAGGCGGGAACCGGAATTCCTAACTCGTTGGCCAGGAGCAAGACTTCTCGCCAGGCGGCCTGACGGTCTAAGATGCTCTGTTTAAATTCTGGGGCCAACAGAAGATTGGGAAGTTGGGGATTATCCTGAAAGGCTTTTTTGATTTTGTCGAGGAAACCCGCTCGGATGATACAACCCCCTTTCCAAATCCGGGCTACTTCAGGGAGGTTAATGTGATAGTTAAAATCGGCAGAGGCTTTGGCAATGAGGGCCATTCCCTGGGCGTAGGAACACATTTTTGAGCAGTACAAGGCATCCCGAACTTTAGGAATAAAGGCTTCCACATCTCCCTGGTAGTGGTGGGTGGGGCCAGGGAGTTGTTGGGCGGCGGCTACTCGTTCATCTTTATAGGCAGACATCACCCTAGCGTTCACGGCGGCGTAGATGGTGGGAATGGGTACGCCTAATTCGAGGGAACTAACCACTGTCCAACGCCCGGTGCCTTTCTGCCCGGCGGAGTCCAGGATGAAGTCAATCAGCGTTTTTTGGGTTTCGGGGTCAATGTAGCCAAAAATATCGGCGGTAATTTCAATGAGAAAGGAGTTGAGTTCGTCGGTTTGGTTCCATTCTTGGAAGACGGACTGTAATTTTTCGTTGCTGAGACCGAGGCCGTTTTTGAGGACATCGTAGGCTTCGGCGATCAGTTGCATATCCCCGTATTC
>JAYKIP010000139.1:0-9098 GCA_035286205.1 Merismopediaceae cyanobacterium | reverse complement strand
GACACATCTACATCGGGACGTAATTTGGGAAAGAAAAGGATACCATTGAGCAGAAAAGGATAGTCCGTATTTAGATGAACCCACAGCAAGGGATCTTCCTGGAAAGGATACAGATAACGATAAAATTCCAGATAATCTTCTTTGGTTAAATTTTGCGGCGACTCTTTCCACAAAGCCCGTTGTTTGTTGAGCACTTCCCCTTCAAAACGAATGGGAACGGACATAAAATCGGAATAGGTTTGCACCAGTTGGCGAATGCGGGGAGCTTCTAAATATTCTTGCTCTTCATCCATCATGGTCAGGGTAACCGTTGTACCCACCACTGACTTATTAGCATCGGTCAATTCAAATTCAGGAGAACCATCACAAGACCAGTGAATTGCCTGGGCACCGGGTTGGTAGGAAAGGGTTTCAATTTCCACCTTTTTCGCCACCATGAAAGCCGAGTAAAATCCAAGACCAAAGTGGCCAATTAAATCATTGGCGGATTTTTGATATTTCTCAATAAATTCTTCGGCACTGGAAAAAGCAACCTGATTAATATATTTTTTAATTTCGTCGGTGGTCATGCCAATACCATTATCGGTAATAGACAGCGTTTTATTCACCTTATCAACGACAATGGTAATTTCCGGGTCGGGCATTTCCCCCCCTTCCCCCGCATAGGTGGCCATTTTGCGTTTGGCGATCGCATCTACCGCATTGGAGATTAACTCGCGGAGAAAAATTTCGTGGTCAGTGTAGAGAGATTTTTTAATAATGGGAAAAATATTCTCGGTATGGATGGTAATATTCCCTTTTTCGAGGACAGCCATAGGATTTCTCTGCGTAAATAAAAAATAAACATTAACCGTGAAGACGGCGATTAGCTTCTATCTTAAGGATGGACGGCCATTCAGCAAGCAGTGACTTCCCCCCCAGAGAGGATTCGGTTATCCGTACCGACCCAAGCGGGAGTCCTTTCCTGATGACCAGGGGAGGGTTGCGCTCATCTTCATCCCAGGGCGAAAAAAAGACAACTATCCAGGGATAGAGTTGGCTGTCCCCGTCATCGTAAAATTTAAGACTAGCCTAGGATTAGAATTTTTATCTTGATTTATGAGCAATTATTGGCAAAAGCTTTCCCAGAATATCAGCCCTGGTTTACAAAAAATCTTTAAAAATTTTAGCTGGTTACTGGCCGAACGACTGCTGAATATGTTGTTGGCCTTAACCATTGGCATTTATATGATTCGTTATCTAGGGGCCCAGCAATTTGGCCTCCTGAGTTTTGCCTTTAGTTTTGTCAATATTTTTGATGGTCTATCTCGATTTGGCTTAGATTCCCTAGTCATTCGTAATTTGGTGAGTGATGAAACCAAGACCCCCCCCATTTTAGGCTCCAGTTTTCTGCTGAAAGCATTGATAATTTTAGGCTGTATCGTGATCAGTATCAGTCTTTTTCAACAGATTAATCAGGATGTGATTAGTCAACAAATCATGCTGATTATTGCCTTCAGTTTAGTTTTTAATGCCTTTGATGTCATTGATTTTTGGTTTCAGTCGCGGCTCCTTTCTCAACCGATGGTTTTGGTGAGGGGAACGCAAGTGATTCTGAGTGCGGGCTTAAAGTTAGTCTTTATTCACTATGGTTTATCGGTGATGGCTTTTTCCTATTTATACCTGGTGGAAGGTTTAACCCGTATGGTCGGAATGCTCATTGCCTATCATCAATACCGACAATCCTGGCGATCTTGGCGATGGGATTGGGCGATAGCGAAGGAACTATTACAGGATGCTTGGCCCCTAGCCTTATCTTCAATGATGGTGATTATTTATATTCGTATTGATCAGGTGATGTTAGGAATGTTATCTACCGATGAAGCAGTGGGGGTTTATTCGGCGGCGATTCGCTTTTCGGAAATTTGGTATTTTATACCGGTCATTATTTGTTCCTCGGTTTTTCCGGCGATCGTTAGAGCTAAAACCCAGAATGCGGAGGATTATTATGAGCGTTTACAACAACTCTATGATTTTTTAACCTGGGGGGCGTTACTCTTAGCTTTGCTGGTTTCCTGGGTCGCTTATCCTTTGGTTTATGTCCTATTAGGCCCTTCCTATCATGCCTCGGCTCCGATTTTAGTGGTTCACATTTGGGCCCTGCCTTTTGTCTTTTTGGGGGTCGGCCGTAATCAGTGGTTAATTGCGGAAAATTTAAACCCGTTAAGTTTTTGGACAACGACCCTAGGGGCACTTTCTAATATTCTTTTGAATTGGCTACTTATCCCCTCTCAAGCGGGTTTAGGGGCGGCGATCGCCACCGTGATTTCCTATGGGATTGCGGCCTATCTCAGTTGTTTTTTGTATCCCCCCCTTTATCCAATGGGAAAAATGTTAACAAAAGCCCTCCTGATTCCTTTTCGTTGGCGACAAAACTATTACTACTGGTTACAAATTAAAAAAGTGCTACCGACTCGTTAATTAGCCGTTTTTTTCCTTTGCCAGTTCTGAATATTCCAGGTATTACGATCCCAGGGGGTTAATTCTACACCGGTTAAAGAATGGCTCATTCCCACCACATCCGCCCGATGAATGAGGGGAACTACCACAAAATTCTTCACCAATAAATCATTCATTTGGATAAATAATTGCTCCCGCTTTTTCGGATCTAGGGTTCGGGTCGCTTTTTGCCATAACTGGTCATACTGAGGATTGCAATACCGTCCATAATTATCTCCCGACCAATTATTCGAGGGCTGGGGAATAGCCCCACAGGTAAAACTTTTCATATATTTTGTGGGATCGGGGTTAGTATTGCCGGTTGTAAACATCTGTAAGTCCGCCGTAAAACGCTCTACGGTATCCGTATTACTGGGATCACCGGCAAAGAAAATACTAGGATCAATGCTTTTGAGTTCTACGCCAATACCAATTTGTTGTAAGCCCTGTTTAATCACCTGTTGGGCTTTTTGACGCAGGGGATTCACGCTGGTTTGAAACACGATCTGCATTTCTACTCCCTTTTTGTCCCGAATGCCATTCCCATTACTATCTTTCCAGCCGGTTTCCTCTAATAATTGGGCGGCTTTTTTCAGGTTAAATTCTGACTGGGTTTGGGAAGAGGCATAGACTTTGGGTAATAACAAAACATTGCTAGTCGCCTGTCCCGTAACGCCATAAAGTTGTTCGGCGATCGCCGATTTATCAATGGCCAAACTCATCGCCTCGCGCACTTTTGCATCCGTCAAAAAAGGATGGGGATATTGCCGCGTTGAGCGATCGCCCTGGGCATTTTTTTGATTAGGATCGGTGAAATTACAAATAATTCGTTCACTGAGGGAACCCAAATCGGCGACGATCTGCCCCTTACCCCCCTGATTCAAGGACTGTAAAATCGGAGCTTCCACCTGTAAATTAAACGCCAGATCTGCATCCCCCGTCTGCAAAATCGCCCTAGCCGCCGACACCGCATCACCGCCTCCTTTCAATTCCACCCGCTTAAAGGCCAACGGTGGTTGACCCCGAAAATGGGGATTGGGTTCATAGACGACGGTATCCCCCGGTTTAAACAACACCACTCGATAGGGGCCCGTCCCCACCGGCATTAAATTAATTGGAGCTTGTCGCGCTTTTTCGTTATTAAAGACTCCCACCAAATGACGCGGAAGAATGACCCCCTCTGCCCCGACAAAGGGAATAAACCAGGCAGGATTCGGTTGTTTAAAGATCACCTTAACGGTTTGAGCATCCAACGCCGTGACATTTTTAATCGCTTCATAACTACCCGCACTAATTGCCCCGACCTGGGGATTGGTAATAAATTGATAGGTAAATACCACATCATCGGCGGTGACGGGTTTGCCGTCTGACCATTGCAAGCCGGGCTTTAACTTCCAAATTACGGTATCCCCCTGGGCGGTTAATCCCCCATTCTTTAGGGACGGAATCGCGGCGGCTAGGATGGGGACTAATTGACCCGTTGCAGACACACTGGCGAGGGGTTCCAGGGTAATCCGACTCGCTTCTGCATCCTTAAAACCAGTGGAAAGATGGGGATTGAGAATGGTCGGGGCTTGCCAGGAGAGAATTTTCAAGGTGTCGCTCGACCGGGCTGAGGAGATAGCGGCAGTCTCTGGGGAACGGGTTTGACAAGCACTCAGGAGAGCCATCAGACAACCACTAACGCCCATTTTTATCCAAGGGTGATGTCTGAAAAATGCCATGGTGTAGCGCAGCCTCCTAGCCGTCAAAAAATCCAGTTGACTCAGTTTTAAGAAGTGTAGCTTAGAATACGGAGTCATTACCCCAGGGCTTTTAGAGTGATGCTAGGAGCTTTGGGTTCCCAATCTATCTTGATAGGACTTTCTATAGGACTTAAAGACTAAGCTCTTATAAACCCCATCTAACTCGAAATCTATAATTTTTGGATTTCCTAGGGCGATCCTCCTAAATCCCCCTTCAAAAGGGAGACTTGTCCCTGGAAAGTATCTCAAAAAACTACAGGTTCCAACATGGACATGGTTTAGTCTATCAAAACAGTCTATTAAAAGAGAAATGACAGCCGAATTTGATATTCAGAATCACAAAGTTTTAGTTCCAAACATAAACACACTTTGATTAATAATACTATTTTTATTCGCTTTTTTATGATTCTATTCACGAACAATTTACTGGGTAACATTGACCCTTTACTACTAGGGAGTTCTTAATGCAACTACTTCGCCCCTTTGCGTCTAGCCAGGAAACTTCAAGCCATTTTTTTGAGTTTACAGGAATGCTCACCCCCATAGAAGAGGCTTTTCCGACGGTCTATTCTACCCTGTCGCCCCAGGCGTTAACCCATTGGGTTTTTGCTCACTATGATATTGAAGTCCCCAAGGGCTGTCGGTTTTGGCATCGGGGCTTAAGTGATGTTTATTTAGTAGAAACCTTAGATACTTCCTATATTTTGCGGATTTCCCATCATCATTGGCGCACGAAAACCGATATTGATTTTGAGTTAGATTTTTTGACGTTTCTTCACCATCAAACTTTACCGGTGGCGGCTCCTCTGAAAAGTAAGCGGGGACAATATTCTTTGGAAATTAATGCCCCTGAAGGTAAACGCTATGCGGCTTTATTTCCGGTGGCTCCGGGGACGGTGGCGATCGGGGATTTGAATCAAACCCAAGCCTGGCGATTAGGGGAAACAGTGGCCCAAATACACCAAGCGAGTCATCAGTTTAAGCCGTCAATGCAGCGATCGCCGTTAACCCTGGGGTATCTCTTAGATCAATCTTTGTTGAGTATGTCGCCCTTTATGGATCATCAGGGAGAAGAATGGAAATACCTTCAGGAAGGCTGTGCCCAGATTAAAACCCAACTCCAAGAACTGCCGCGATCGCAACCCCATTGGACAGTGTGTTGGGGCGATCCTCACAGTGGCAACGTCCATTTCACGACGGACAATCAATTAACCCTGTTTGACTTTGACCAGTGTGGTTATGGTTGGCGGGCCTTTGATGTGGCCAAATTTTTACAGGTATCGCTACAATCGGGTTTATCGCGCTTAGTCCGGGATGCTTTTATCAAGGGTTATAGCCATATTCAACCCCTGACTTCTTTAGAACTCAATAGTTTACAAAGTCTGACCCAAATGGCCTATATTTGGGCCTGGGCTATCCACCTAGAAAGTGTCAAACTCTACGATTACAGTCGCTTAGATTCCCGTTATTTTACCCATCGGTTACAACGGCTTAAACAACTGCGATCGCCGGATTGGCAACTTTTTTAGGCGGGCCGCGCCCCCCACTGACTGCCAGCTATGCCGGAACCCTGGAGGTTTCCCGTTGACACAATTAAGGGTTGAAAAGCCCAAGGGCTGGATAAAAAAAGCCCCACCGCAGTGAGGCCGAAGCACGAGGTTATCTGAACCGAGCAATGTAGAGCGTTGCCAGGGTCAAAATTCAGTAAATGGCTAATTTATTTCAAAGAAGACTGAGCATAGTTCACAAGACCGGCGGTGATGTATTGTCCATAACCATTCAGCGTATTTTGTGTGGCGATGCGATTGGGGCTATGGAAGAGATCACTCATGCCTAAACTCAGGGCGAGAACAGCGGCGGCGGCGATACTGTAATTGCGTAGAACGGTGGCGTTGGCTTGGGTGGTAGAAGATAACATGGGACTCGCGCTCCTGAACTTTGGCTATCTTCAGAATAGGCGGCCACTCTAGGGATGTCAGTCCCCAAATACTGGTAAATCAAGGGTTTCAGGCATTCCCTTTGACGGCTCTACATGGAAAAAAAGGGAAAATCATTCTAAATTTCAATGCCTATCATTGTGTTAATCATCACATTCCCACGTTGAAACCTCAGATGTCCTATGTCAGACTAGATGATATTTTGATGTTTCTTGCAAACTCAGAAGAATTTTCGTTAGGTGTGAGGACTGTATTTATGACCAAATCGTTATGGCAATTCACCAAAGCCCTGCCGCTCATTCTCGGAGCCTCTTTAATGGCCCAAAGCGTGAGTGCCGCGCCCGAAGATAATCTCAATGTCACCCCGGCCTCATCAGAAGCCACTGCTCAACATTCTGCTACCTCCGATAATTTGCCGGTGGCCATGCCCGCCCTTGCCACCCAAGCCGATGGTTTAGACCTTCTGCGTCGTCGTCAACAACTCAAAAAATTTAACGCGGCCCCGATCAGCGATCAGGGAATGTCCCAGGTCACCAGCGTTTCGGAATTACGAGATGTACAACCTACCGAATGGGCCTACGAAGCCCTCAAAAGTTTAGTCGAGCGTTACGGCTGTATCGTCGGCTATCCTGACCGCACCTTCCGAGGCAATCGCGCCCTGTCTCGTTGGGAATTTGCCGCCGGGCTAAACGCCTGTATGAACGTCATGGAGCGGTTACTGCAAGAAAATGTCGCCGTTATCCGGGAAGATATTGATAAACTCAAAGCCCTTGCCCAACAGTTTGAACAAGAATTAGCCGCCCTGGGCGCACGGGTAGATAACCTCGAATCGCGTATTTCTTATCTGGAAGACCACCAGTTTTCCACCACCACCAAGCTGAACGCCAACGCGGTATTCATGGTAGCTGACCAGTTTGGTAATGATAAAGCCCTGGATTGGCGACAACAGGATGCTTTTAACAATAACCAACGGTTAACCAACGGTCAAACCCGTCTTGGTCGTGGCCCTGCTGTCCCCAAAACTCCGGTAGATGAGATTGCCACCCTCAGTACCCGGATTCGTTTTAACTTTGACACCAGCTTCACCGGTAAAGACCTGCTACGGACTCGGATTCAAGCCGGAACCATTCCGAACTTAAGCGGTGCAACCGGAACCAACATGGCCCGTCTCGGAACCGATGTTAGCCCTACGACTAACGCGGCCTTTATTGAAAAAGTTTTCTATCGTTCCAAATTAGGTGATAACCTGACCTTCTGGGTTGGGGGTGCGGGCTTAAACCTGGACGATGTATTCAACGTTTATAATCCCTACCTTGCCAGTTCGGAAACCGGAGCCTTAAGTCGCTTCGCCCGTTACAACCCTCTGGTTTTCCGGGGGCCAGAAGGAACTGGAACGGCAATCAAGTACGATTTTAGTAAACAATTTAACGTGATCGCTACTTATTTGGCAGGTAGCGGTACAAGTAACGACACGGGGAATATTCGGGCCGCGGAACCGAGTAATCGTAATGGTTTATTTAACGGTGAGTTCTCCACTGGGGCGCAAATTAACTATCAAGTCACGAATACCCTGGGCTTTGGTTTTACCTACCTGCACAGCTACTTCGTGGATGATTATCCCACTATCTCTAGTTCAGGGGTTAACGTCACCTCTTCGACGGGTAGCCGTATTGCTTCTAACCCCTTTTTTGGTGCGCCCACAACGCGGGATAGCTATGGGTTATCTGGAAACTGGCGGGTTAGCGATAATATTAGCCTTTCAGCAACGGGGGTTTATGCTAGTCTTGGTGCAACCGGCTTTGATGCGGCGGCTCCCGGTAACTATCGGACAGGGAGTGCTGATCTCTGGTCTTGGAATGCCGGGTTGTCAGTCTTAGATTTAGGCAAAGAGGGGGCTGTCCTCTCTGTAGCGGGCGGTTTAATGCCCTACGCGCCCTATGTTTCTAATTTACCGGGCGATCCTATTAACAATGATCGTAATGCTCCCTACATGATCGAAACTCAATATAAATACCCGGTTAATAAGAATATTATCTTAACGCCTGGGTTCTACGTCGTCTTCAACCCTGAAGGCAATGGCAACAACTCCAGCATTTGGGTGGGGGCTTTACGGACAACCTTCCTGTTCTAAAAGATTTTCTACCTGTTTGATCGCTCGTCTTGGCTAAGAAAAAATGGCTGGGACGAGTTTTTTAATGGGTTTTAAAATAAAACAATTCGCCAATTTCCGTAATCAAGCGAGATTTGATTAATGCACAATAATCGGGATCAATTTCGACTCCTACACCAATTCTATGACAGGCATGGGCTTCTAATAGTGTTGTTCCACTGCCACAGAAGGGATCAAAAACAGTATCCCCCACATAGCTAAATAGTTTGATACATCGTTTGGGTAATTCCCTGGGAAAGGGAGCCGGGTGACCAATCTTTTTTTTACTTTCTCCATTAAACGTCCAGAGTCCATTTGTCCATTCAACAAATTCCTCTTTGGTGAGATCATTTTCTTTTGTTCCCCCTGTTTTTTTCCACTGTTCTTTATACAGGACAACAATAAGTTCAACGGGGGCAATGACGTAGGGGGCTGAAGCCGATAACCACGATCCCCAGGCAGTTCTTCTGGAAATATTTCCTTCATTCCAAACAATAGTCGAATGGTATTTCCATCCAATATCTTGCGCTAGTCTGGTTAAATCGGCTCCAACGCTATGATGACCGCCTTTATTTTTATCTAAAGGAATATTGAGGAGAAACCGGGCTTGGGGTTTACTCCAATTGAAACAATTTTTCATCCACTTTTCACTAAACAGCAGATAGTCTTCATAATTTAATTCATCGTTATTGGAATTGTAAGACAGTCCGACATTGTAAGGGGGCGAAGTAACGATTAAATCAATAAATTCCTGCTGAAATAAATCATCCAGGATATTGGCATTGTATA
>JAYKIP010000138.1:0-2557 GCA_035286205.1 Merismopediaceae cyanobacterium | reverse complement strand
TTTCTAAGGCTTGCCGTAATTCATGGAAAAATTGTCGAGTAGTAGCAACTAATGTTTGACGTTCTGATAAACTTTGTTGCGGATATTGACTAAATTTATCCGCTAATTCTTGCCAACGACGACGATGATGGGCGGGAGTCCCTGGCGGTGGTGTTTGCCCTAGGCTAAGACACAGAAATTCACTAAAGCGATATTGATTGCCCTGGAGGTCATTAAACCCTCGTTCTGCTTCCAGAGCAAGGGCTTTTTGCAGTCTTGGCCAATCCGGGCGATCATTCGCAGTCATGATGATGTCCTAAACATTAAAACGGAAAAGCAGAACATCCCCTTCTTGCACAACGTATTCTTTACCTTCACTGCGGACTAATCCTTTTTCCTTGGCGGCCTGTTGACTGCCACAGGCGACTAAATCTTCAAAGGCAACGGTTTCAGCCCGAATAAATCCCCGTTCAAAATCGGTGTGAATCACCCCGGCGGCCTGGGGAGCTTTCATGCCCGCTTGAATTGTCCAGGCTCTGGTTTCCTGGGGGCCAGTGGTTAAATAGGTTCTGAGTCCTAGTAATTCATAGGTTGCCCGAATTAAGGATTTTAAGCCTCCTTCTTCAACTCCTAAAGATTGGAGAAAATCAATTCGTTCCGCTTCCGAAAGTTCGACTAATTCTGATTCGACCTGGGCGGAAATAACGACGACTTTGGCTTTTTCTTGAGCGGCGATCGCCTTCACTTGTTCGACAAAATCATTGCCCGTTGCTAAATCTTCCTCGGCCACATTGGCCGCATAAATAATCGGTTTACGAGTTAATAAGCCTAAATTTTTAATGAGTAACGCTTCTTCTTCATTGAGAGCGACTTGACGAGCCGATTGACCCGCATTTAAAGCCGCTAAAATCTTTTCTAAAACCGCCACTTCTGCTTGAAATTCCTTATTACCTTTAGCCTGTTTGCGACACCGTTCTAAGCGTTTTTCTGTTTGAGTTAAATCTGCCAGAGCCAATTCCAAATTAATCACTTCAATATCGCGCACCGGGTCAACGGAACCGGACACATGAATAATATCATCATCCTCAAAACATCGCACCACCTGCACAATTGCGTCAACTTCCCGAATATTGGCTAAAAATTGATTGCCCAGACCTTCCCCTTGACTGGCCCCCTTCACCAAGCCGGCAATATCCACAAATTCGATACGAGTCGGCACAATCTTGGCAGATTGGGAGAGGTTGGCCAGCACTTCTAGGCGGGAATCTGGTACGGAAACCACCCCGACATTCGGTTCAATCGTACAAAAAGGAAAATTAGCCGCTTCGGCCTTGGCATTGGCCACGAGGGCATTAAATAAAGTAGATTTCCCAACGTTAGGTAGTCCGACGATTCCAGCTTTGAGCATAGGGGATGGGCAAAAATTAGCACCCTATTATAGCAGATTATTTCTCCATCATTCCCCTTAGACGATACTCCCCCGTTTGCGGGCTTCTTTGTAGGAGGTTCCCACATTCTGTAAACCCGTTTTTAACATTTGCTGTTCTAATAGGGCAAAAAATCGGCTCCGATCGCCCCCTCGGACAACGGCTTGATTATGGGCTTCGGCGATCGCCACAGGATAACCGTAACCTTTATTGACCTGAGCTAATAAAATTCCCAGGGATTGTTCTAAAAGAGCCGGATGATGAACCACCCAGGCGGGAAATTCCACCCTAGCCACTTCCGTCCCGACATTCAAATAACAAAAATAAATGCGTTGTTCGGGGGGATAAAGGTCTAAAATTCGGGCTGAACTTTGCCAGAGAGGACTGCGTTGACCCGGTTCTAATAGGTAACTCCAAAAAGTGGCATCTCTTAAGGGTTCAAAAACCTGACAGGGAGTGGTTCCATCTTCCATATCGCTACAATGAAGCCCACAATTTGCCGTTTCATAACTACAGGCTTGTAGCCGTAAAAAGTTCATCGCTTCGGCACTGCGGGAAGCACTAATATAACCCACTAAAGGAATTTTATGTTGCTGTAAATCCTCCCAGGCGGCTAAAATCGGCGGTAGAATTTTATCTCTGGCTTCCGTCGGCAACGTTTCTAAAAACCAATAAATTAACGAACCATCTACCATGGCTAAATTGGGATCAGTATGGGGGCCGGGGGGCTTTACCCAACGACAGGCCATTTCCGCTAAAAATTGGGCTTCTAAAACACTACGACAATACCCCATCCACTCCTCCGTTCTAATGCCCCATTGACGCGCTCCATATAAATCTTCTTTGCGGTAATAAATTTCGGGAATACTATCTAATAAGGGATGTAAATTCTGCCCATAATGGAGCATAATTCGTCCAATATTAATGAGGTAGCAATAGGCAATTTCATGGTGAGAGGGGGCAATTTGGGAACCATCGGTGGCAAATACACTATGGCGATCAGGCGGCGGTGCAATTAAAGCACGGGTGGTTAAGGGTTCAATGGGTAAGGCAACGGAAAAGAAAAGGCGATCGCGCCAGGTTTTGTAACGTTTAATTAAAGCAGATTGTTGGATTTGAGCTACGTCCAGGAGGTGTAGGGCTTTCTCCAA
>JAYKIP010000137.1:0-9108 GCA_035286205.1 Merismopediaceae cyanobacterium | reverse complement strand
TTTATGACCACTCCTTCAGAAACCCCAAGCGGCGGTAAAACCGATCATATTATTATTTTTGATACGACCCTCCGGGATGGTGAACAATCCCCCGGTGCAACCCTTAACGCTGATGAGAAACTGACGATCGCCCGCGCCCTTGCCAAGTTAGGAGTAGATGTCATTGAAGCCGGGTTTCCCTACGCCAGCCCTGGTGACTTTGAAGCGGTGCAAAAAATTGCCCAGGCCGTCGGCACAGAAACAGGGCCAACGATCTGTGGGTTAGCGCGGGCCACCTATAACGATATTAAAACAGCGGCTTCTGCCCTCAAACCGGCGGCAAAACACCGTATCCATACTTTCTTAGCCACCTCCGATATTCATCTGGAATATAAACTCAAAAAGACCAGGGCGGAAGTCTTGCAGATTGTGCCGGAAATGGTGAGCTACGCCAAATCCTTAGTCCAAGATATTGAATTTTCCCCCGAAGATGCGGGACGCAGTGACCCGGAATTTTTATACCAAGTCCTAGAAGCGGCGATCGCGGCCGGGGCAACCACCATTAATATTCCCGATACAGTGGGTTATACCACACCTGCCGAATTTGGAGCCTTGATCAAAGGCATTAAGGACAATGTGCCGAATATTGACCAGGCGATTATCTCCGTCCATGGACACAATGATTTAGGATTAGCCGTGGCCAACTTCCTCGAAGCGGTGAAAAATGGAGCGCGTCAACTGGAATGTACCATCAATGGCATTGGCGAGCGGGCCGGTAATGCGGCGTTAGAAGAATTGGTGATGGCTCTCCATGTGCGTCGTTCCTATTTCAATCCCTTTTTAGGTCGTCCTGCCGAATCCACCGCCCCGTTAACCCATATTGACACCAAACAAATTTATACCACCTCCCGCCTAGTCTCGGAATTAACCGGCATGATCGTCCAACCCAATAAGGCGATCGTCGGAGCCAATGCCTTTTCCCATGAATCCGGTATTCACCAGGACGGCGTACTGAAACACAAGCTGACCTACGAGATCATGGATGCCGAATCCATCGGCTTGACCCAAAATCAGATTGTATTAGGGAAATTGTCGGGCCGTAACGCCTTCCGGTCTCGCTTAAAAGAATTGGGTTACGAACTCAGCGAAATTGAGTTAGAAAATGCCTTCCGTCGCTTTAAAGAAGTGGCCGATAAGCGCAAAGAAATTACCGATTGGGATTTAGAGGCGATCATCAATGATGAAATTCGTCAGGCTCCCGATCTCTTCCGTTTGGAATTGGTGCAAGTCTCCTGTGGTGACCACGCCAAACCGACAGCGACCGTTACCGTCCGGAATCCCGATGGGGTCGAAATTACCGAAGTGGCGATCGGCACTGGCCCCGTAGATGCGGTGTATAAAGCGATCTCTCACATTGTCAATATTCCCAATGAACTGTTGGAATATTCCGTGCTTTCCGTCTGTGAAGGGATTGATGCCCTGGGCAAAGTGACCATCCGCTTAAAATACGGAGATGCCAACAGTGAGCAAGGAGCGCGGATCTACACCGGCTATGCCGCCAACACCGACATCATTGTGGCTTCCGCCAGGGCCTACTTAACCGGCTTAAATCGCCTCTATGTGGCCCTGCAAGCCCAAAGTAATACGGTCAAAGCGGAAACCATTGCCGCTACCGTATAGTGAACGCAGTCATTAATGAACGAGGGAATAGGCGACGGAAAGGTGGAGATTTCCGTCATTTTCCGTTAGCTGATAATCCTCGACCATGCGTCTATCTTTACCAAACTGCAATAATTTGAGTACGATCAGGGTTTGCATCGTTTCGGTACAGAATTGCGCCATCTCCACATCATCTTTGTCTAAGGGGTTCTCCAGAAAAGGATTGCCCTTAAAAAACTCTGCTTGATCTTCTGCGGGTAATAGGGCAAGATTCCACGCCATAACGGCCATCGAGAAAAAGAATTGACAATCCTCAAAGTCTTCGGCTTCCTCCAGAACTGGGGTGGCAAACTCCAGCAAAACTTCGGACATTTTGCGCTGATTCTTAGGAGGATTCCCCAAGTGACGATGGGTTTTTCCCAGTTTACTTTCTTGTTTTTCTTTAAATTCGGCAAAAGAGTCTAATTCTTTTTTGCGTCGGGATTGGTAGCGTTCACTTTTGGAGGGCAGTACACTGTCTTGTTGAAAAAGCTGACGCAATTCTTGTCGGGATTTTTTGCTCATAGTGGTCAAGAAGAAGAGGAAGATAGGGAGGAAAGACCCCGGCATCAGGCCAGGATCAGGAGGAGACTTGACCCTCAGCGTCGGAACATTTTTAACATCCGTTGGGTGACTAAAAAGCCCCCGGCAATATTAATGGTTCCCACTAAAATGGCGATCGCCCCTAGGATGGTGGTGGGGGAATTCAGCGGCCCCGAAATTTGTAACATCCCGCCCAGGATAATAATGCCACTAATGGCGTTAGTCACACTCATTAAGGGGGTATGCAAAGCCGGGCTGACATTCCAAATCACCTGCCAACCCACTAAACAGGCCAGCACAAACACGGTGAAATGGGAGAGAAAAGAGGACGGCGCACCAATCCCGATCCCCACCAAGGCGATCGCCGCCAGAACAGCCCAGAGTAATCCCTTCGCCCCCTGGGGTTTAGCGGGTAAGGTTTCTTGAACGGCCGGTGCAAGTTCAACCTTGGGCGTAACCGTAGCCGGTGAAGGGGGATTCACCTTGGGCGGTGGCCAGGTAATTTTACCTTCGTGTAAAACCAACGCCCCGCGTACCACCTCATCCTCCAAATTTACCTGATAATGCTCGGCTCCCCCCATATCCTTCAGTAAATGCCACAGGTTTGTCCCATACAACTGACTGGATTGGTTCGCCAGACGACTCGGTAAATCCGTATAACCAATAATCGTTACATCCTGATAGCGGTAGGCTTCCCCCGGTCGGGTCACTTCACAATTGCCCCCCTGCTCTGCCGCCAAGTCAACAATCACCGATCCCGCCTTCATACTCTGCACCATGGCTTCCGTAATTAATTTGGGAGCCGGGCGCCCCGGAATCAACGCCGTCGTAATGATAATGTCCACTTCCTTGGCTTGTTCGGCAAACAGAGCCATTTCCGCATCAATAAACTCTTGACTCATGGTTTTGGCATAACCCCCTTCACCGCTCCCGTCTTCCTCAAATTCCAACATCAGGAACTCACCGCCCATACTTTCCACCTGCTCTTTCACCACCGGGCGCGTATCAAAGGCTCGCACGATCGCCCCTAAGCCCTTGGCCGTCCCGATCGCCGCCAACCCGGCCACCCCGGCCCCAATCACCAGCACCTTGGCCGGGGGAATCTTACCGGCGGCCGTAATTTGTCCCGTAAAAAAGCGACCAAAATGTTGAGCCGCCTCGATCACCGCCCGATAGCCGGCAATATTAGCCATCGAACTCAGGGCATCCAACTTCTGCGCTCGACTGATCCGGGGTACCGCATCCATGGCAACGACCGTCGCCTGCTTTTGGGCTAACTGCTCCAATAACTCAGCATTTTGCGCGGGCCAGATAAAACTCATCAAGGTTTTGCCCGGAGGCAACATTTCCACCTCCGCCGGGGAAGGTTGACGCACCTTAAGGATAATATCCGCCGTTTGATAAACCGTTTGGGCATCGGGCAGAATACGGCAATTGACCGCTTGGTAAAGGGCATCGGCAAAATTCGCTTTTTCCCCGGCTCCGGTCTGGATCACCAGATCAAATCCCAGCTTCTGTAACTTTTGCGCGGTATCGGGAGTCATTGCTACCCGGCATTCATTGGGATAGGTTTCGCAGGGCACACCAATGACTTGAGGACGAACGGGAAGAGGCTCTGGAGACGTGGAGGTTGTGGGGATAGTGTCAGAGAAAGCAATAGTCATAGGAGGCATTTAGGCGACGCAAGCCAATAATCTTCCCTTGCATCTTAGAATGATCCCCAGGATTTGCACCCAATTCTTTAGAATGTTTAGCAATTCTTAAACATTGCCTAAAAAAATTTCAGGGATACCCCGGACAAAGCGAAGTCTTGGTAGGCAAGACAGTTCACAAGCTGATACTCCCTAATGCTTAACGTTCTAAGCCATCATGTTAGGCTAGGGGCAACCGTGCAGACCCATCTCTATTGTCAAAACCATGAAAATTGCTCAACTTTTTTCCCACCCCATTTTGATTGGTACTCTCTTGAGTGGTACTGTCTCCTTGGCTGTTCCGATGTGGGCCCTGGCCCAGGGTAACTCCGGTTTGACGATTTTTAGTGGCGTTGACCGTAAAGATATTTTGGATTATTACCTACAGTTTGGCGGCAATCCCAACGAACGCGATCGCTACAAACTTTATATTCCGGGGAAAAAACTGCCCCAGGGAGCCAGTAAATTTTATCTGTCCTATCCCGATAACTTTAAAGCCGAATTTAAACCAGAGAACGTAGAAGTCCGGATTAAGGACGGGCAGGAAAGTGTCCCGCTGACGGGGGTTGTCGTGGATAAAGAAAGTCGGTTTGTGGAAATTTCCCTTGCCGAACCGTTGCCGCCGAATACCAAAGCCGAAATTGTCATCTCCAATATTAAAAATCCGGACTTTGGCACCTACTACCTCGTGTGTGATGTGCTTGCGTCGGGGGATATTCCCGTGCGTCTCTACGTGGGGACTTGGATTGTCAGCATCCAGCGTTAATGTCCTTGCCATCGGCCCTAGCTTTCATGGTAGAATTGGCGACTGTGTCTTTATTTGGAGGAAAGTTGTCATGACCAAACGCACTTTAGAAGGAACCAATCGTAAACAAAAGAGAACGTCGGGGTTTCGCGCTCGGATGCGGACGGTCAATGGTCGTAAAGTGATTCAGGCGCGGCGTAAAAAAGGACGGCACCAACTGGCCGTTTAAGGGGTCATTTTTTCCGAGGGTTATCGTGATCTTTGGCATCCCCCATGGGGTTATCTAAGGCAATCCGTCTCAAGCATTGGCAAGCGTTCCAAGCTGTCTATCAGCAAGGAAAGCGGTATCGTGGTGACTATCTTATGCTGAGGGTCTTGGCTCAACCTCACCTCCCGGTTTGTCAATTTGGCATTGCGGTCAGCAAAAAAGTCAGTAAAAAGGCTGTTCTGCGTAATCGCCTGAAACGCCAACTTCGTAGCCTGATTCGCTTTTTTTTACCCCAACTGCAACCCGGTTGGCAAGTCATCATCATCGTTTTACCGAGGGCTGTGACGTGCAAATATGAACACTTTTTGCGAGAATTAGAGCAGTTATTGAATCAAGCGGGGATGTTCAACCATGGGTATTAGAGAGACAACGTTTTACGAGGGCGGCCCCCACATCGGGGATTTAATTATTAATGTTTTGCTGGGCTTTACCGTTATTTGCTTGCCGTTAACTGTCGGGGCCATAGTCAGGGCTATCTGGTTGCGCTATAAGATTACGGATCGTCGTATTTCGGTCACCGGGGGATGGATGGGACGCGATCGCACGGATATTGTCTATGGCGAAATCAGCCGGATTGTGAAGGTGCCTCGCGGGATTGGTCTCTGGGGCGATATTGTGGTCGTTCTCAATGATAAAAGCCGGTTAGAAATGCGGGCCATGCCGAAATTTCGAGAAATTTATGATTATATGGCTGAACGAGTGGCGGCTAAGACGGGGCGTTCCCTAGAGGCGATTACGCAACAAGATTAGGGGCGGGTAGGGTTAAGCCTTAACGGATTTTCCCGCGATCGCGGTCTTGCCCCTGCGGTTTTAACACTTTATTTAACTCTTTTTTCAATTACATCTACGTCGGCGTAGCATTCCCTATGGACTTTGGTATTGGATTTATTTCGACAAATATTATGTTACCGATCCTGGATTTTTTCTTTCGGATCGTACATAGTTATGGATTTGCGATTATTGCTCTGACCCTGGTGATTCGCCTGGGGTTATTTCCGTTAAGTGCGGGTCAAATTCGTAATATGCGTAAAATGCGGATTACTCAGCCCTTAATGAAGGAGCGACAGGAGGAAATCCAGCGTCGTTATAAGAATGATCCGGCCAAACAACAGGAGGAAATGGCCAAGATTATGCAGGAGTTTGGCAATCCTTTGGCGGGATGTTTACCGCTTTTGCTCCAAATGCCGATTCTGTTTGCTCTCTTTGCGACTCTGCGGGGATCGCCTTTTTCCGATATTAATTACACGGTGGATCTCCAGATTTTACCCCAGGAACAGGTGGAACGGATCGCCCCCCAAACCTATGCGACTAAACCCCAAAACATTTATGTAGATGAGGGGATTCATTATCCGATCGCCGCGTTTTTACCGGCAGGCAATCATTTGGGCCTAGGCGATCGCGCCAAGATTGAATTACAAACCCCGGAAGGCAAAGCCTTCAAACAGGTGATCCCCGAAACACAAACAGTTGATTTAACGCCGAGTTTTACCGTCACCAAGGGAGAAGACCGGGTACAGGTACAGCCCGATGGCACGGTGGAAGCCTTAATGCCAGGGGATGCGACGGTACAGGTGACGATTCCAGGGTTAGCCACCAAAACCGGATTCTTGTTCATTAAAGCCCTGGGGCAAGTGGGAGTCACCGGCGAAAATGGTGAGATCAACTGGGATATTCTGGGCATGATCATCTTTTTTGGGTTAAGTATCTACGTTAACCAGGAATTATCGGGAGCGTCGCCTAGCCCCGGTGCCAATTCCCAGGCGCAACAACAGCAAACCGTGAACAAAATTACACCGGTGATTTTTAGCGCGATGTTTCTGTTTTTCCCGTTACCGGCGGGGGTACTGATGTATATCGTAACGGCCAACCTAGTGCAGACCCTCCAAACGGTGATCTTGATGCGCGAACCGTTACCCGAAAATTTACAAAAACTGCTGGAGCAACAGCAAAAAGCGGCCCAACCCAAGGAAACCCTCCCCTTCGAGAAAAAAGGAAAGAAAAAAGAGAAAACCTCGTAATCCCGAAGCGGTATCCTAGACAGAGATTGTGTTCTTCATTTTTGATGGTTAATTTTTGATGGTTAATTTAGGTGTAAAAACTACTATGGAGCAGTATATTCAACGGGCGAAAACCTGGTTAGAAACCGCTTTGACGTTAATGGGGGTCACCACTTCAATTGCAGTCCAGGAAAATTATGAAAGTCCCATTATGATGGGGGTATGGTTAGTGATTGATGAAACCCGTCTTTCGCCTGACCAAATTCAAAAACTTCTCGGCGATCGGGGTCAGGGTTTAGATGCTTTGCAATATTTGTTAAATACCCAAATGAATATTGGTGTAGCCGAAGACGATCATCATACTTTTATGGTGGAATTGGATGGCTACCGTCGTCGTCGTCAAATTGAATTGTTAAGTTGGTCAAAAGAAGTGGCTGACCGGGTGCGAATGTCGCGTTTACCGGTGGAAATGAATGAATTATCGGCGGCAGAACGTCGTCAAGTGCATACCTTTTTCCAGAATGAAACGGATTTAATCACCGAAAGTCATGGGCAAGAGCCGGAACGCCGGTTAATTGTTCGGTTGAAATAGGTAGGAGGACGCGATGCGGGATAAGGTTTTAGATTGGTTAAGGGTCAATGTCAATGAACACCGTTTAACTCATATTTTGGGGGTTGAACAAATGTCTCGGTCGCTGGCCCAGTACCATGGTCTTGATCCCGATCAAGCGGCCCAGGCAGGTTTAATGCACGATTTAGCCAAGTTTTTTCCCCCGGATAAATTATTGGCCATGGCTGACCAGGAGGGCTTAGAACTGGATGAAATTCTACGTCACACGCCCCATTTAATCCATGCGGATATTAGTGCGATCGTTGCTAGGGATGAATTTGGCGTTCAGGATGAGGTGATTTTAGAAGCCATTCGCAATCATACCCTGGGAAAACCCAGTATGGATAAACTATCCTGTGTGGTGTTTTTAGCCGATGCCCTGGAACCAAATCGAGGGGAGAGTGAAGAACTGCAAAAATTACGGCAGGTGAGTCATCATCATTTACTGAAAGCGGTGTATAAAACCTGTGACTATACCCTACATCATTTAATTAATCACCAAAAAACAATCCATCCCCGCGCTGTTTTGACCCGTAATTGGGCTTTAAGGGAAAGTCACCATCATTAATGTTTTGCATTACCTCAACCTTGTCTAAATCGAAAGCCCTAGTCTTTGGATCTCTCAAGGCGATCACCCTAAATTTCTCTTTTTAATCCCCTATGGATAGGGTTTAACAACATAGCTAACGATACCGCGTCTCAATTGAAATCCATAGTTGCTATGTTGAGATCCCCCTAAATCCCTCTTAAAAAGGGGGACTTGCTCCTGAAGCACATCTCAAAAAACTACAGTTCCTAAAATGGACTTGGTTTATCGTTAAAAATTAGCAAAAAGCGATGAAATCTCTGATGATTGTCGGGACAACTTCCCATGCCGGTAAATCCTTTTTAACTACTGCGATTTGTCGTCTCTTAGCCCGCCAAGGTTGTCGTGTGACTCCCTTCAAAGGTCAAAATATGGCCTTAAATGCCTACGTGACGGATGAGGGAGGGGAAATAGGTTATGCTCAGGCAGTCCAGGCTTGGGCCGCTAAAATTAGTCCAAAAGTGGCGATGAATCCCATTTTATTAAAGCCCCAGGGTGATATGACTTCCCAGGTGATTATGCAAGGGAAAGCGGTGGGAATTACAAGAGCGCAGGAATATTATCAAGATTATTTTGAACGGGGTTGGCAAGCCATTACGGAATCTTTAGAAGCACTCAAAAAAGCGTATGACGTGATCGTTTGTGAAGGGGCCGGCAGTCCGGCTGAAATTAATCTTAAACATCGAGATTTAACCAATATGCGGGTGGCCAAGTATTTACAAGCAGATACGTTATTAGTGGTAGATATTGACCGGGGAGGAGCCTTTGCCCATGTGGTCGGGACTTTACAATTATTAGAACCCGATGAACAAGCTCTCATTAAGGGCATTGTGATTAATAAATTTCGCGGTCAGCGATCGCTGTTGGATTCCGGCATTGAATGGTTAGAAAATTATACGGGGATTCCCGTGTTAGGGGTAATTCCCTATGCTCAAAATATATTCCCCGCCGAAGATTCCTTAAGTTTATTAGAAAGACCCTCTCGACCCCA
>JAYKIP010000136.1:0-5567 GCA_035286205.1 Merismopediaceae cyanobacterium | reverse complement strand
AGCCTTTCGATTCCTGATATAATCACCCTATCCAATCTGTTAACCAAGCCAATGGGGTTCTGCTATGGGCGTTTTTGATGAATTTAGTCGTTTTTTGGAAACTCGCCTCGAAGAATTTTTACGCAATAATCCCCATCTGGAATTGCAAGCCCTCCTCGAACAATTGCGGGAACAGGAAGGGGATGCCCGGCGATTACTGCAACGCTTAGAACAGCAAAAAAATCAACAGGAACAGGAAATTTTAAACCTGGCCCAGGATATTAAAACCTGGCATGGTCGCATTGAAAAAGCCCTACAAGCCGGAAGACAGGATTTAGCCGCCGCCGCCCAGGAACGCGAAGCTGCCCTTTTACATCAGGGAAATTTAGTCTGGGGACAACGCACGGGCACCGGCGAACAGATTCGTCAGGCTCAAACCCTCCTCGAACAGATTCTGCAACGTCAGCAGGAAGTTCAGGCAAAAATTGCGGCCACACCACGCACCCCGAAACCGCCTACGTCTTCCCCCAATTCCGATACGGTGGGTTGGAACCAGGGGAATCAATATAAAAATTATCAGCGATCGCTCGATCCCCTGGAGCAAGCTTTTCAACAATGGGAATTAGAGGATGAATTACAGGATTTAAAACGAAATATGCGGCGTTAAAGTCAGGATTTTTGTGACTTATGCCACAATGAAGGAGAGGAGAGCCAGCAAGAGACTGGGGTAGAAAATCCAACGATATGGATGAAAAAAGCCTTGAAACGATGACCCAGGCAATTTCGGGTTGGCAAGGGTTCCTAGGGAAATTAGAAACGTTAGTTATTTCATCTCCCCTGGAAGATAATGCGTTTTTTCTCTTGACGGCCTCCCCGACCCTCGAAAAGACTTGGCAGGAATGGTTAGAACAGCAAGCTCCCCAATGTTATATCCTCCATTTAGAACAAAGCCAGGCTCCCCAGGATTTTCTACAGGCGTTACAGTCGGAATCTATCTATGTGTTGGCGATCGCCGGGCTGGAAAAGCGTTCCGATCCCCAGGGAGTCTTAATCAAATTAGCGCAACTCAAGGCCAAAACCTGTCCCCAAAAGTCGTTTACCTGGTTAATTGGGGTTAACCCCGACATCGCGCCCATTTTTCGGGATATGCAGACCTTCCTCGGTGGTAAAACCGGTTGGTTGGAATTAACCCTGGCGATCGCCGACCTCGAAAACACGATTCAAGACCTACTGCAACAATTCTGGTTAGACCCAGAACAATGGTTTCAATCTACCCTCAGCACCGACTTAACGCCCCACCTTGAACAACTGATTCCTCTGCTCCAGGAACACTTTGATGACCTGAATCCCTACCACCAAAGTGGTTTTAGTTTATTAATTGGTCTCAGCCAGGAAGCCCGCCAACACTACGATCTCGCCGTCCAATCCTATCAAGAAAGTTTAGCCAATTGGCCCACCGTCAACCCAACCGCCCAGACCGAATTACAACAACATTGGCTACTGATTCGGTTAGCCCATTGCACCTATCAACACGCCAAAGGACAGGCCACCAGCCGCAGTGATCCCCTCTGGGAACTGGCCCGCCGTTACCTGGAGTTGAGTCTAGATTCCCTAGAAAACCTCCATTGGCAAGATCCGAGACCGGATTCTTTGACCCGGATCGCCGAAATTCTCATTGCCCAGGAAAATTGGGAACCCCTCCGACGACTGGGGGAACACCTCTTAATTTTTTATTACCAAATTCAACCGACCGGGGATGCGGAGACTTCGCCGGACTACCCCTATTGGACAATTCCTCGCTTAACACGCACGATCACCTTGAGTTATGCCTACATGGCGGAAGCCCTGATTGGTCAATGGCGATTTCCCGAAGCATTGGAGGCTCTACAGCAGGCCCAGGATCTACTTAAACGTCTAGGGAAAAACCTAGGGAGGTTATCGGGCAAAATTTACTATCTGTTGGGACGGGCGCAACTGGGTGAAGGGCATTTACCCCAGGCATTACAGGCTCTAGAGTTGGCTTACCAGGAGGCCGAGCAGACAGAAAATTTAAGCCAATGTCTGACGGTGTTAATTGAGTTACGGGAGTGTTATCGGCAAAAGGGCGATATTCTGCGGTGTTTAGGGATTGACCAACAGTATCAGGGGATCGAATACCTACTGGGAACCAAGCGATTTGTGGGAGTCCATCCCCGGTTTCCTTTGGGGACGGTGGTGTTGGAGGACTATCCGAGTCTTCAGCCGTTATGGGATTGGTGGCAACAGCCGGAGATGACTTTATTTCTGCTAGTGGGAGCGGCAAAGCAGGGCAAAAGTAGTTATTTGGCGATTTTTACGGCTCTGTTGGACACGGCCCCCGGCTATTGTTTAAAGTCCTGGCCCCAACCTTTACCGACTCTTTCCAGGGATTGTCCCTGGGATTGGGTGATACTGGATTTGGGGTCAGCCTTTGCCTCGTTGTTATTGCAACCTACTGCGGAGGTTTCCCTCTGGCCCTGGTTAGCGACCTTGTTAACCCTGGGGCGATCGCCGGAGTCCCCCCGTTCCCCCAAGGTAATGATTTCCCTACGCCCGGACGAAATTCCCCTTTTTTTGCACCATCTCACCCTAGCCTTCCCGGCGGATGCCTTACCGCCCTTGACCTACTTTTCCCTGCCGCTTCTGAACGAAACCGAAATAAACTCAGCCTTTGCCCTCGCCCAGGAGTCTCCCCAATGGTTAGAGCCGTCCCTTTGGCAAACCGTGCTTCAGGAATTACAGGAATCTGCCCCCGGTATTCATCCCCTGGAACTGCAAATCCTGGGCAGTGAATTAGAAAATCAAAGAATTATTACCCTGGAACATTACGTAGCTCCCGGTAAAAAACGGTTTTTACAGGCCTATATTCAACGCATTGTGGCGATCGCCGAACCCGATGAACAAATGTTAATTCGGAGTTGTTTGGCCCGTCTCTGTGAAGAGATTTCTCCCTCGCTGTTAACCTTTGAGAGACTGTTAGAACAAGTGACCACTCCCAGGGAAGTCACCCTAACCGGGGAAGCCTTAACCCGCATTTTGACCTTTTTACAACGGGCTGGCCTAACCAAAAGCGTCATTATTGACCAACAACGCTACTATCAACTGCTCACCCCGGCGATCGCCCAAGCCGTCCATGACCTCAACTTTACCCCGCCCCCCGTCACCGCTAAAATTACCACTTCCCATAACATTGCCTTTAAGAGTCTCGAATTAGCCCAACAAATTCAGGCTCCCAACCTAGAGATTGCCCCGGCGGAACGGAACGCCCTTCAGGAACTCCAACACCAATCCCAGCAATTAATTAATGCCCTCAAACTCGAACGGCACTGTAGCGTTATCCTTAAACAATTTGAAACCCATCCCCTCGACAGCCTGATCGCCGCCCTCCACTGCGCCCAGCCCCTCTACCAGTCCCCCACCCAAACCTGGGAAGACTACGAAAGCCTTGCTCCTATCTATACCCTCCAGTTTATTCTCAGCCAAATCTACGAACGCAACCGGCTGCAACATCGTCTAGCCGTCACACACCTGGCCCTCAGTCCGGATGGGGATTTTGCCGTTACCGGAGCCGCCGACCATAATCTCCGGTTGTGGACACTCACCGGCAAAAAAATGGCTACTTTGCGGGGTCATCAAGCCAATATTACCGATATTCAATGGCATCCCAGCAGTGAATATATTCTCTCCGGGGCCGCTGACCACACCGCCAAACTTTGGTCAAAATGGGGGCAAATCCTCACCACTTTTAGGGGCCATGAAGATTGGGTGAGAAGTGTGGCCTTTCATCCGAGTTTGGATTGTATTGCGACGGCCTCCCGTGATGGAACCATCAAATTCTGGCGACAGGACGGTGAACTGATTAACACGCTACGGGGACACCAGGGCGCGATCCGGCAAATTGTTTTTAGTGCCAATGGGCAACTCCTCCTCTCCGCCTCTAGGGATAAAACCGCCCGTCTTTGGAGCCTCGAAGGTCAAGAACTGGTCTGTTTTCAAGGTCATCAGGGTTGGGTCAGAACCGCTCAATTTAGCCCGGATGGCCATCAGGTTTTAACGGCTTCGGTGGATGGTTCCGCTCGTATTTGGAGCCTAGACGGTAAACCCCAGGGACTACTCCGGGGCCATCAGGGAGGACTCCGCACCGCCAGCTTTAGCCCCGATGGTCAACAGATTGTCACGGCTTCCTTGGATGGGACGGCCCGTCTTTGGGATGCCCAGGGGAAACAACAGGCCGTTTTGCAAGGCCATGGGCACACCGTCTATGAAGCCCAATTTAGTCACGATAGTTATTTAGTGGCCACGACCGGCGGGGATCATACCATCCGTATTTGGAATCGTCAGGGAAAAGCCCTGGTCGTTCTCCGGGGTCATCAAAAAGAAGTCTTTCTGGGGCAATTTCACCCCAATAGTCGTTTGCTGGTTTCCATTTCGGCTGACCATACTGCCCGTCTGTGGGATTTAACCGACAAAGGCACGGTGATTCTGCGGGGTCATCAACATTGGGTGCGTTCTGTCCATACCAGCCTGGTGAAGGAATCTTCCGGCAAAATCCATTTGCACATTCTCACGGCCTCCCGCGATAAAATGGCCCGGCTGTGGAATAGTACGGGGCAATGTGTGCAAATTTTGGAAGGTCATCAGGGTTGGGTGCGAGAGGCCCGATTTAGTCCCGATGGTCGTTTAATTGCGACCGCTTCCGCCGATATGACGGTGCAAATTTGGAATCTTTTGGGGGTGAAGTTAGCGACCTTTAAGGGGCATCAAGATTCGGTTCTGACGGTGCGTTTTAGTGGTAATGGTCAATACTTGCTAACGGCTTCGCGGGATAAAACGGCCAAAATTTGGAACATTTCCGGGCAATGTCTCACGACCCTACGTCAACACAATACGGCGGTCTTTTGTGCGGAATTTAGTAGTGATGGTCAGTTTATTGTGACGGCGACGGGGGATGGCACGGTGAAGCTCTGGGATATTGTGGGACGGGAGATGGCCACCTGTGCGGGCCATGATAAGGCGGTGTATAGTGTGCAGTTTAGTTTAGATAGTCGTTGGTTGTTAACGGCTTCCGGCGATCGCACGGCCCGGCTCTGGAATATGTTGGGCAAAGAAATTGCAGTGTTAAAGGGCCATCAAGGTATTGTTTATCAAGCCCAATTCAGTCCCGATGAGCAATTAATTGCAACGGCTTCGGAGGATCAAACGGCGCGGTTATGGGATCGCAAAGGTCAGGAGTTAGCGGTACTCTACGGGCACCAGGGGTTAGTGAGTACGGTGCAATGGAGTCGGGATGGACAGTTATTGGTGACGGCTTCGGAGGATGGCACAGCGCGGGTATGGGATCGGGCAGGTCGAGAATTGGCTCTGTTGCAAGGTCATCACAATTGGGTGAGGATGGCGGACTTTACCCCGGATAGTCAATGGGTGGTGACGGCTTCAACGGATGGCACGGCAAGATTGTGGCCCCTGACCCGGTTAGAAACCTTACTGGAGCGGGGTTATGAGTGGGTTAAGGATTATCTACGCCATAATCCCCTCGTCAAAGACAGCGATCGCCAACTACTGGCCTAGGT
>JAYKIP010000135.1:0-5096 GCA_035286205.1 Merismopediaceae cyanobacterium | reverse complement strand
GTGAATGGATTTGGCAATATATTTTTCCGTCCTACACCCTATCCCAAGACCCGCGTTCTGGGGAAACCCGCCGCCATCATCTCCACGAAAGCACCATCCAAAAAGCTCTCAAGCAAGCCGTTCAGCGATCCGGCGTACCGAAGCGAGTCAGTTGCCATACCTTTCGCCATAGCTTTGCCACCCATCTCCTGCAAAACGGCTATGACATTCGCACTGTGCAGGAATTACTGGGACATAAAGATGTGAGAACTACGATGATTTATACCCACGTTTTAGCCAGGGGCGGCAGAGGCGTGAGGAGTCCCCTCGATGATTAAAACGTTTAGGGCGATCGCCCCAGCCCTCTCAATTTTTTATGATCGGTAAAACTAGCTTACTTTCTACTATACCGCCGATTAGGGTATAGGTAATGACCTGATATTCACTCAAATGGGTTTGGGCTAAGACTTGATCCAACCCACTATTCACCGCATAGGCCGGAAAACAAGATCCACTGATACTTAATCGTAGGCGATCGCCCTGGGGAATATGATAATAGGTCGCTTGTAAAACCAGATGAATCGTCTCTTGAAAATTCGTAAACCGTCCATAACCTTGACAAATCCCGTAAACTTGCCCTGTTGATTTCACCACCGAAAGGATAACGGAAAGATCAAAACTGGGTTGATCCGCCGTGATTTTTAACTCTACCTGGGCAGACCCCATCAAAGTCAAACTTTCCGTTAAGGTTTCTGAGGTATAGGTCACCACATCCGTCCGACTATCCAACAGCGATCGCTCCTCAATACCAACGGAAAAACCCGCATGACCTCCTAAACTGGGAACCGGCCGCCAGGGATCATGCACCCAATGATCCGGTAAAAATTCGGGGGAACTGAGGGGAATCGGCACTAACTTGCCACTCTGTTCATTGACCGCCGCTAATCCCTCACTGACGAGATAATAAACCTGTTGTTTTTGGAGCGAAAAATCTTCAAAATTCTGCCAATGATTACTCCCCATTTCAAATAATTTTACCCGTGATTTGGTCAATAAAGCAGAGGTCTTTCCCTTCAGAAAATGATCAAACCAGGTAATTTGAAACCGGTCAATTTCACTCACAGCCTCTGTCCCAAAATCCTGATGCCCGATCCGTCTTCCCCAGGGTAAATGACCCCAGGGGCCAATGATTAAAAATTGGGGAAATTGACTACGACGACGTAGGGCTTCATAGAGTCTTAAATTACCCCGTAAATGGGGATCAAACCAGCCACCAATATGTAACATGGGTAAGTCTAATTGTTCCCGCCAATACCGGGGGGAGAGGATCTGCCAATAGGGGTCAGTGGGGGGACGGTATAGCCAATCATGGTAAAAAGAATCGGGGGCCAGATCCCGTAAAATTTGGGGATTAATCGGGAAAGGTTCATGCAGAGGCAATTGACGAGAAGCCTGATAGAGGGCTTGATACTCTTCGATTTTGCCTTGATGTTTGGCTTTTAAGGCGGCTAATTGGATCGCCCAAGCTAAATTATTTTGCCAACAAAAAGCATGATTTTCATAGGCCCAATCTTGATATAAATCATAGGCAATCATCGCCGGACAAATGGTTTTTAAATTACTGGCTCCACTGGCGGCGGCATAGAGTTGGGTCATTCCCTGGTAGGAAAAACCATACATTCCCACGTCTCCCGTACTATTCGGAAGTGCCTGTAACGCCTGTAGGGTATCAAAACCATCGGTGACTTCCGCCTGAAAAAGGTGAAAATCTCCCTCGGAGGTTCCACAACCCCGCACATCTTGAATGACCACTTGATACCCCTGGGCGGCATACCAGCGCGGATGGGCATAAACCACCGTCGAGGCGATCGCCCGGCCATAGGGTTGACGCATTAATAAAATCGGCAATTTTTCGTTGGTTTCGGGATAGTAACGATCCGCATCTAAGCGAATCCCATCACGGGTGACAACCGAGAATTTTTCTTGAAGAATTTTCATGGTAAGATGAAAAAATGATCTTTAAAGATCTGAGTCGTTTAACAACGCTTTAAAACCCCTTTTTACCCCAAAAATTATGGTCTGGACAAAAGTTTTAGCGCAAGAGGATTTACCGACCGATAGCCGCCAAGTGGTGAAAGTCGCTCAACAAAAAGTATTATTACTGAACCAGGCAGGAACCATTTATGCAGTAAGTAATGTGTGTCCGCACCTGAAATTACCGATGAAAACCGGCAAAGTGACCCCAGAGGGCGAAATTGTCTGTCCGTTCCATCGTAGTGCCTTTAAGCTCTGTAGCGGGGAAGTCAGTCAATGGACACCGTTTCCGCCTGGGGTGGGTAAAGTCCTGGGCATGATTAGCAAAGAACAAAAACTCCCCGTTTTTCCGACCAAAATCGAAGCGGGAAGTATTTGGGTAGATGTGTAGGATTTCCCCGGATCTTCTAGGGATAAAAGGCTAATTTGGGTAATCCGAGGGATTCATCCCAGCCCATCATTAGATTTAAACATTGCACCGCTTGACCGGCTTGACCTTTCACTAAATTATCAATCGCTGACAGGATAATCACGCGATCGGTGCGGGGATCGGTTTCAATGCCCAGATAGCAGAGGTTGGTTCCCCAGGCCCATTTGGTTTGGGGATACACGCCATTGGGTAAGACACGCACGAAGGGAGAAGAGCGATAAAAGGCACTGTAAATGGTAATCAGGTCATCTCGTACTAACCCCGGATCGCGCAGAGTGGCATAGACCGTAGATAAAATGCCTCTGACCATGGGAATTAAATGGGGCGTAAATTGGACTCGTACCGATTGCCCGGCTAAATCACTGCAAATTTGTTCAATTTCGGGGGTATGACGATGTTTGCCGACCCCGTAGGCTCCCAGAGACCCTTCAGCTTCCGCTAGTAACATATTCACTTTAGCTTCTCGACCGCCCCCAGAAGTCCCGGATTTTGCGTCAATGATTGCGGTTTCCGGCACAATTAATCCCTGTTTGAGGAGGGGGGCCAGGGCCAACAAACTGGCGGTGGGATAACACCCCGGACAACCAATCAAGTTAGCCGTTTTGATGGCTTCTTTGTAAAGTTCGGGCAACCCATAGACGGCCTTGGCGTTCGTGGCTTGGTCTTGACGGTCTTTTTGGTACCAGGTGGTATAGGTATCCAGATTTTGAAAGCGGTAATCGGCTGAGAGATCCAGCACTTGACAACCTTTGGCCAATAGTTGGGGAGCCATGTCACAGGCTAGACCGTTGGGCAGTCCTAAAAAGACCACCTGACACCGGGCGGCGATCGCCTCTAGGTCAATGGGTTCGAGGGTGAGATTGAGGGTATGGGTAAGATGGGGATAAAGATCCGTATAGGGTTTACCTGCACTGCTATGACCCGCCAGATAGCTTAATTCTACCTGGGGATGTTCTAACAATAAGCGGACTAGCTGGATGCCGCCGTAACCAGACGCACCGATAATCCCGACCGATACCCGTTCATTCCCCATAACCCAACTCACTTCGTGAAAATGTGACAAAAAGATATTGGCTGAATTTTAGTCTGAAATTTGTAATTTGCAAGCAAAATTTTTAACTTCTTTCCCGACCGTTCTCTCCTTAACGGTGCCAGGTGGTTACTCCTCCCGGTTGATCAATCAGGGTAATTCCCTGGGCTTTTAGTTCATCCCGTAGGCGATCGCCCTCGGCAAAATTCTTAGCTCGACGGGCCGCGGCCCGCTGTTGGATCAAGTCTTCAATGGCTTCATCGCTTAAGGTGGGGGGAGTTTCAGTCATCTGGGGCGGCTCAACCTTTAACCCGACCACTCCCGCTAAGGTGACGAGGGTTTGCCAATGGACTTGTAATTGGGCCGAATCTCCGTCTAATTGCCCTTGATGCACCCAAATATTGGCCACCCGTCGCAATTCCTTGGCTAATTCAAAGAGGATGGCTAACCCCTCCGCAAAGTTAAAATCTTCATTAACCGCTTCTTGGAAACGTTGAGTTAATTCATTACTAACGGGAGTCAAGGGCGTAAAGGTTAAATCCCAGCCCCATTTGGCCCCATACTCATAACCCAACAGTAAGCCTTCCCGGAGGGTATGCCAACCATTAGTGGCCGCTTGCAGGGCTTCATCGGCAAAGTCTAAGGGTTTCCGGTAATGACCTTGCAACACAAACAAGCGCACCGCCATGGGATCAAATTTCGCCAGTAACTCCCGAATGGTCGTAAAGTTACCCAGGGATTTCGACATTTTTTCGCCCCCGACTTTGACCATGCCATTGTGGAGCCAGTAGCGGGCCAAGGGATGACCGGTGGCCGCTTCCGATTGAGCAATTTCATTTTCATGGTGGGGAAAAATTAAATCACTGCCGCCCACGTGCAGATCAATGGTTTCGCCTAAATGCTCCCGAACCATGGCAGAACATTCAATGTGCCATCCGGGTCGTCCGGCTCCCCAGGGGGATTCCCAGGAAGGTTCATCGGGTTTGGCGGCTTTCCACAGAGCAAAGTCAAAGGGGTCTTGTTTTTTGCTGGCTTCGGGATCTTCAACGCGGCCACTGGCTCCGGCTTGCATTTGTTCCCGTTGACGACCAGAGAGTTTCCCGTAGTCTGGGAATTTATGTACGGCATAATAGACATCCCCGGCAGAGGGATAGGCATAGCCCTTGGCTTCTAGTTCTGCCACTAAGCGTTTGATACCATCGAGGCTATGGGTGGCCCTAGGGTAAAAAGTGGCGGGTTTTACGCTAAGAGCTTCCATATCTTCAAAGTAGGCGGCAATGAACCGTTCCGAGACGGCGGCCATGGTGGAGCCTTCCTGTTTGGCACGATTGAGAATTTTGTCGTCAATATCGGTAAAGTTTTGGATATACTGCACGTCATAGCCCAACCATTCCAGATACCGCCGCACCACGTCCCAAATTATGCAAGTTCTGGCATGGCCTAAGTGACAGTAATCATAGACGGTAATGCCACAGCAATACATTTTAACTTTGCCTGCTTCGAGGGGCTGGAAGGGTTCTTGGCGACGGGTCAGGGTGTTATAGAGGTTGAGGGTCATGGGCAGAAAGAAAGGACAAGAAATCAGGTGTTATTAATATTAGTCATCAAGCCTTGTTTATCTTA
>JAYKIP010000134.1:0-2933 GCA_035286205.1 Merismopediaceae cyanobacterium | reverse complement strand
TGGCACGGCGCACGGAATATTATGTTTCGTGCTTTGCAGGCAACAGCCGTCATCTTTCGGGATGATGCCATACTTTTTCAAGGTTTGGGTAGCGATACTCAGCTTTGCTTAGGTTAAATGTTGCACCAGGATGATGTGGATGAACACCTAGAACGACTCGCCAAATTTAAACAACTCCTGCCCCGTTACCAACCCCTCAAAATCAGAGGAGCCGTCGCCGCCATGGTTGTGCCGGATCAAATTGCCAATTACGCCTACCGCAAAGGTCTCTTTGTTATTGCCCAATCCGGCGATGATTTGATGATTTTAAACGGTGCCAAATTCCGCCCCAAAACTTGGTAGGCTAATCCCTTAAAACCTCTGCTATAACCCCAAATAAACCCTTGAAAAATTGCCACTTCATCGGACAATTTAGACCCTTCAACTCCGGCACCTCAAATAAGGCCATCACCTGTCGAAACTCCCGCCAACGTCTCCGTCGCAACTGTCGCCAGGCTCCCGCCAAAATATATTGATGAAAAAAGGCTCCCTGACAGGACTCAATTTCCGCCGTTGTTAAAACCTGGAGCTTGGCCAACTCCCCAAACAACCCCAACAAAATCTGTACCGTTTCCCCATGAAACGATCCCATCGTTAACGCCTGGGAATGGACTCGATAGGCCACTGTCACCGGATAACAACAATAAACCCCATACTTGGCAAATAATCGCATCCACATTTCTAGATCACAGGGTTCCCGCCAATCTGGATTAAAAAAACCGACTTCCCCAAATGCCTCCCGTTGAATCACCATCCCCGGAAACCGCACAAACGACGAATCTGAAAAAAGCTGTAGCAACGCCTCACGGGGAGCTAACAACCGGTCTTGAGAGAAAACCTGCCGCTTTATCACTTGTTCCTGTTCATCCACCACCCACACCCCAAACAACATCACCGGATATTGACCTTCTAACCGCCTTAAGCTATCCCGTAATCGCCCTAATCCCCCAGCCACCAAAAAATCATCATCGTGTAGAACCATCACATACCGACCCTGGGCCAAGGCGATCGCCCGGTTCCAATTTTGTGCCATCCCTAACCGTTGAACATGAAATTCGTATCGCCAAACCCCAGACCACTGTGCAAAAACCTCAGCCGCAATTTCCTTCCCCCGGTCATCGTCTGAATCATCTGTAATGACTACCTCGATCCCTTCCCCTGAACTTTCAGCGATCGATTCCAAACCTCGCCGCAACCAAGCCGGACGGTTATAGGCCGGCATACAAATACTTAACAAAGGCAAATCAATCATCAACTATCCTCACGGTTTTACCCACAACATCATAGCCGAAGCCTCGATTCCCCCCAGCGATCTGCCCTTAACCTTGAATATCAAGGAAATCTTTAGCTGGCTCCAGAGTTAAAATAGACCTATTCCCTATTCCAAAAAAAAGATAATATACTACAAAAATAACACAAAAAGCGTTCTCTTTCCGCCAAGAGTTAGTGTATTTAATAAACCGCGATCGCCCTTTTTGTCCCTCTTAACCTATGACTAAAAAAACTGATATTGGTAGTAAACGACTCATTAGCCTAGCCCCTAATAATTGGGTCAACTGGATCACTGAATCCTCTGACCTAATGGTTACGGAATTTCTGAATCCAGACTTCCAATGGATTAATAAAGAAAGCGACGTATTAATAAAAGTACAAAGTCAAAACGAAGGTGAATTCCTAATCCTGAATGAGCTACAAATTCGTTATCATTCCAAAATGCCCCAACGTATTCGAGCCTACGCCGCCCTAGCTGAAGAACGATATAATTTGCCAGTTTACCCCGTCCTCATCAATATTCTGCCGCGCTCCTCCAGCCAAAACATTCCCAATCGTTATCACTCTGAAATACGAGGGATGACGGCCCATCAAGACTATCGGGTGATTAACCTTTGGGAAGTAAACGTCAATTTAGTCTTTGAACGCCATCTGACCAGTCTTCTCCCCTTTGTCCCGATTCTAAAAGGAGGTAATGAGCCGCCCGTTATCCGCCAAGCATTACGAGAACTACAAAATGATGAAAACCTTAACGAATTAGAGCCACTTCTCTCCTTTTTTGCTAGTTTTGTGTTAGAGATACCCTTAGTTCAACAGATAATGAGGTGGGACATGACCGTATTGCGCCAATCACCCTGGTACGAAGCAATTCTTAAAGAAGGTGTGGAAGAAGGCTCTAAACAGGGACTCCAACAGGGACTCCAACAGGGACTCCAACAGGGAGAATCAATCATTATCCTTAAACTGTTAAATAATCGGTTGGGTTCTCTTCCCCTGGATATTCAACAACAAATCACTAACTTATCAACATCACAACTAGAAGAATTAAGTGATCAAATTTTGTATTTTACCAGCCAAAATGAACTTCAACAATGGCTCATTAATGATCATGGCAACAACCGCCGCTGAAGTCTGGCAACTCCTAAGGGAATTGATTCAATCTCAAAAAGAAAGTGATCGCCGTTTCCGGGAAACCGATCACTAAACTAAAAAAGTCTTGTCCTTGATTATCAGTTAGCCAAATGTATCAAACCTCACCACCGCGATCGCCCCGTGAAACCCTGCCGACCATGTACAATCTACCGAGTGAAGACCCGGAGGAACCTGGTTTGCCCGACGAATCTCATCTTCTTCAACCAGAACTACTACGCCAAACCTTTCGTCCCCCTAGCTACGAAACGGACAAATTTTTCACCGCCAGTGACTTGAATCTCTATTCTAAACGGAAATGCGGGGCAGACGATGTTTAAAACCACAGAGAATTTCCCAGGAAATGGTTCCTAAAGTATTGGCCCAATCATCGGCAGAAATGACTTCTTGACCATCCTGACCAATCAGGGTAACGACTTCGCCTACCTGTAAATCCGGAAATGCAGAAACATCAATCATCATTTGATCCATGG
>JAYKIP010000133.1:0-3292 GCA_035286205.1 Merismopediaceae cyanobacterium | reverse complement strand
TTTAACTCACGTTTAGCGTAAACGACCATCTTCCAATTCAATAATCCGATCCGCCACATCTAAAATCCGGTTATCGTGGGTAACAATCAGAATCGTAGAACCTTGTTCCCTCGCTAATTTTTGCATTAATTCCACCACATCATGGCCAGATTTACTATCCAAGGCGGCAGTCGGTTCATCGGCTAAAATCATCTTCGGATGACTGACTAAAGCCCTGGCGATCGCCACCCGTTGTTTTTGTCCCCCGGATAGATTGCGGGGATAGGAATTAATCTGGTCTGCTAAACCGACAGCTTCCAGCATGGCAATAGATTTGGCTTTAGCCGCTTGGGAAGAAAGATGATTATGGAGTTCCACCGACATTTGCACATTTTGCCGGGCGGTTAAACAATCTAATAAATTATGGGCTTGGAAAATATAACCAGTGTAACGACGGGTTTGGATCAAAAACTTTTTGGGGGCGTTGACTAATTCTTTCCCGAACACTTTTAAACTGCCGGTCTGGGGCGATCGCAAACCTCCCATCAAGGTTAATAATGTCGTTTTGCCGGAACCGGAAGGCCCTTTTAAAATCACGACTTCCCCTTGCCGAAGGGTGAGATTAATATCAAATAAAATTTGTTTTTTTAGGGAACCCGTACCATAAAAATGATTCAAATGCTCAATTTGGACAACGGCCTCCGTTTCTGAGGAGGGGGACATCGTTGGAGCCGTAGAAAAAATGGTGACCATGGTCAAAATAGGGTAGGGGTTGAGAAATTTTTCGCGTTTTGGGGATGTACTCGATAAGACTAGGATATTCTGGGATGAGGGCTATTGATGGGCATCTTCGAGAAGGGTACAAGGTTGTGCCCACTGCCGATCAAACGTTAACACCCAGGGTCAGACAGGTTGTCAGGGTTCCTTTTTTATGATTCTACGCGGTTTTTCTCCGATTGACTGGTTAGAAAACCATTGGGTAACGCCTTCCTACGGCGGATGGTTATTGATTGGCTTGTCCCTGTCGTTCTTTGGGGCGGCGACGAATACCATGGCGGGCTGGCTCTACGTGCTGAGTGGCATGATTTTTGCTCTGTTGGGGATTTCGGCTTGGTTGTCGGTGCGATCGCTACAACAAATTACCCTCAAACGTTCTCCGATTGCGCCGGTCAGTGCGGGGGAAGATTTAACCCTGGAAATGACGTTACAGAATCCCAGTAAGAGTGCCAAAACCTTGTTACAACTCTGGGATGTTTTACCGGCATCTTTAGGGCGACCGGCGGGTAAGGCGATCGAGGTGATTCCGTCCCAGGGGAATTATGTTTGGGCCTACGATGTGCCAACCCAGCAACGGGGTATTTATCATTGGCAGGCTTTACAGTTACGCAGTGGGACTCCCTTTGGCCTGTTTTGGTGTCGTCGGCAACGGTTTGTTTCGGCCAAGGCGGTGGTTTATCCGCAAATTTTACCCCTTACCCATTGTCCTATTGTGGATGCGATCGGCGCGGAAGATAGTCCTAAAATGTACAGCGATCGCCGCTATCAAGCCGCCCAGGAAGGCATTACCAAAACCCTCAGACCCTATCGTTATGGAGATTCCACCCGGTTAATTCATTGGCGTAGTAGTGCGAGGTTTGAAGAATTTAAAGTGAGGGAATTGGAAGTGGTGACCGGTGGCCAAGATATTGTCATTTGTTTAGATAGCGGTCAACCCTGGGATAAGGACGTATTTGAACAGGCGGTAATTGCGGCGGCTTCCCTGTATTTCTACGCCCTCCGGTGCCAATTAAACGTCAAACTGTGGACGGCTGGCTCCGGGGTTCACCAAGGCACTCGCACGGTCTTAGAAATGTTAGCGGCAGTTCAAGCGGAGGAACCGGTTCAGAGCAACATTCCCAGTAAAATCCCGTTACTGTGGTTAACCAATTCTGCCCAGCGTTTAACGGGCTTAAGTTCCCATAGTCGTTGGCTGTATTTTGCCGAACAGGAATCATCCCCGAATGTGAAAACCCTGGCCGCCGGTCTAGGGATTACGGCGGATCAGCCCCTAGCCCAACAGCTACAAAAGCCAATTCGCTAACCAAGTGAAGAAGACGAGTGAGACCCCTAGGGTGATCATCCGGTGATTGCCTGGTAGAATGCTTAAAATTTCGCTCACACGGCTTACACGCGAGTAACATGATTTCCATCAAAAAAACAAGTCAATGGTTAAATCCCCTAGCGATACTGGCAGTGGCTAGTCTCGGTTGGACTGCCCCTAGTGTTGCCAATGAGGCTTATCCAACGGCCGCGGTGGACTATTTTCAGGGAAAAGACTCGATTCCCCTTCAAGTTGAACCGCCTGCCCCTAGCACCATTCCGCTACCGGCGATACCGTCCGATCGCCCCCCTTTGCCCCGCGATAACTTTGGCAATTTTGGTTCTCCCATTTACCAAGGAACCTGTGCCGCCAATTTAGATAGCGTTGTCCGGCGGATTGTGGGAGTCAATTATGGGAGTCGGTGGGGTATCCTCGTCGAGAAATTAGATACCGGTGAAGTGCTGTTTGCCCACAACGGCGATCGCGGTTTTATCCCTGCTTCCAACCAAAAGATTTTTACAACGGCGGCGGCCCTACAACGCCTGAATGCCAATACTCCCATTCGTTCCAAGTCGTCGCTACAGGATTGGGTGATGGTGATTAATAAACGCAGTCACAATGGTTATGCCGATAGTTTAATGCGGTATTTGGGAGGGCCAGGAGCGGCCAAGGCCACCCTCGCGCAATTAGGGGTTGATCCCGGTGCTTTCCGGATTGCCGACGGTTCTGGGCTTTCTCGTTCCAACACGACGACTCCGAGGGCGTTAGTAGATACCCTGCGGGCGATGTATTACTCTCCCCAGGGCCAGTTATTTGTGGCTTCCCTACCGGTTGCGGGTCAAAACGGGACGTTAACTCGTCGGATGCGGGCGACCCCGGCCCAGGGCAATGTCTATGCTAAAACGGGGACACTGCGGGGAGTTCGGGCATTATCCGGTTATGCCAATAATCCCACCCATGGCACCCTCGTTTTTAGTATTTTGGCCAATGATTTTAGCCGGTCTGGGGATTCCCTCGTGCGGGCGATCGATCAGGTCGTGGTGCAACTTAATACCATGGGGGATTGTCGCTAACGGCGTTTAGGTCAACTAGGGCAGGGGTAACTGTAGGGCGAACGCATCTTATTTGTGAAAGGTAGGCTGGATAAGGGTTTCCGAGATCATGGTTGATTTTTCTGAAACGCTGAAAGTCTTATCAGATAAGGAGTCTAGAATTTAGATGCGTTTGCCCTGA
>JAYKIP010000132.1:0-7806 GCA_035286205.1 Merismopediaceae cyanobacterium | reverse complement strand
GCTTTAATGTGGTTGGCAATAATAAACTCTAAACGGGCTAAACCAACCCCATCCGCCGGATAACTGGCAAAACCAAAGGCCTGTTCCGGATTCCCTACGTTCATCAAAATTTGGGTTTTGGTGCGAGGCAGGTTATCTAACGCCGTTTCGTGGATTTCATATTTCAGAAGGCCACTGTAAACAGCCCCTTCGTCGCCTTCGGAACAGCAAATGGTCACATCTTGACCCGTTGGAATGGTTTCCGTTGCATCGCCACAACCCACGATCGCCGGAATGCCCATTTCCCGTGCAATGATCGCCGCGTGACAAGTCCGACCACCCTGGTTGGTGACAATGGCTGAAGCCTGTTTCATAATCGGTTCCCAGTCGGGATCTGTGCGGTTGGTGATTAGCACTTCACCGGGCCGGAACTGGTTAATTTCCGAAACATTGTGGATCACCTGGGCTTTCCCCTGACCGATCGCCGCCCCGACACTGCGTCCTTTAGCCAAAATGGAGCTATGCTCTTTCAACTCATAGGACTTGATCACATTAGCGGATTTTTGGGACTGTACCGTTTCGGGACGCGCTTGAACGATAAATAAATCACCCGTTAAGCCATCTTTGGCCCACTCAATATCCATCGGGGTATCCATGCCCCGCACCGTAGAATAGTGTTCCTCAATAATGCAAGCCCATTTCGCTAATTGCAGAATTTCTTCATCATTAATACAAAATTTATCCCGCTCTGCCTGGGCCACATCCACATTCTTGGTCAGCTTACTGCCCCCCGCATAGACCATCTTGATCGCTTTACTACCTAACCGTTTTTCGAGAATCGGTTTGAAACCCTCTTTTAAGGTCGGCTTAAAGACAAAATATTCATCCGGGTTCACGGCTCCTTGTACCACATTTTCCCCTAGACCATAGGCCGCAGTGATTAAGGCGGCATTACGAAAACCGGTTTCCGTATCAATGGAGAACATCACCCCAGAGGTAGCCAGATCGGAACGCACCATTTTTTGCACCCCGACCGACAGGGCTACTGCTAAATGATCAAAGCCTTTTTCTTGACGATAGGAGATCGCCCGATCCGTAAAAAGAGAGGCAAAACACTTATGACAGGACTCTAAAACCCCCCACAAGCCATGGACATTCAGATAGGTTTCCTGTTGACCGGCAAAACTGGCTTCCGGTAAATCTTCAGCAGTAGCACTGGAACGGACAGCAACATCAGTATCATCCCCATAACGACCGCACATTTTCCCGTAGGCTTCGGCGATCGCCACCTGTAAATCCTGGGGAAACGGCGTATCGAGGATGAGATTACGGGCCTTTTTCGCCCGTTCCTGTAAATTGACAAGATTATTCACATCTAAATCGGCAAACACAGCCCGCAGTTTATCTTCCAAACCCGCTGATGCAATAAAATGCCGAAACGCATAGGCCGTCGTGGCAAAGCCGCCGGGAACACTAACCCCTTTGCTCGTTAATTGCTGAATCATTTCCCCCAGGGAGGAGTTTTTGCCGCCAACTAACCCCACATCATGGGTTCCGACCTCTTCAAACCACAGAATTAAGGCTTCTTCTTTCTTGGCAACGGCAGGTTTTTCTAAAACAGCACTGACCATAGGTATTTACCTCTAGCAATAATGACACTTTCAGTGTAACTACGATAAAAGTAAGCCGCGTCACATTATTTTCATTAATTTACAACTTTCAATGTTTCTTAAACTATCTCTCAAAAAAAAACCGTAAAACCAAAGAAATTCTTAAGATTAAAAGATTTTCTAGGGAGAATGCTATAATCAACGAATTACCGATTTTTAATGTTTTCAATCCTTAACAAATTACCGGTTAAATTTTATCAAAAAGCCCGTCAATTTTGATACAATGGCTATAGATCTCGGTTGTCTTTCTGACCGTCCTATCCCTTCATTATAACGGTTAAGCGACGAGATTTTTCCCTCCTGTGATAATTGGTATGGCCTTCCCTGCATCTTCTCCGTTTGTGGCTTCCGCACCCCAGTCTCCCACCCGTTCGGGTCAAAGTTATCCTTTGGGGGCCACCGTTTATGCCGATGGGGTGAATTTTTGTTTGTTCTCCAAATATGCCACCCAGGTGTTTTTGTTGCTGTTTGATGATCCTTTAGCGGCTTCTCCCTCCCAGACCATTCCCCTCGACCCAAAGCAGAATCGGACGTTTTATTATTGGCATATTTTTGTGGAAGGGATTCAACCAGGGCAAATTTATGCCTATCGGGTGGATGGCCCCCAGGAGCCTGACCAGGGATTACGCTTCGATCTGAGTAAGGTTCTACTCGATCCCTATGCTAAGGCGATCGCCGGAGAAGCTATCTATAACCGTCGGGCCGCCATGGAATACGGAGTGGATAATTGCGCTCAAGCTCTGCGGGGGGTTGTTGTAGATACCCATCCCTACGAATACGATTGGGAAGGCGATCGCCCCCTACGCACGCCCTACGCCTCCAGTGTGATCTATGAACTCCATGTGGGAGGATTCACCAAAAACCCCAACTCAGACTTACCGGACCATCAACGAGGCACTTTTGCGGGACTGATTGAGAAAATTCCTTACCTGCAAGAGTTAGGTATTACCGCCGTTGAATTATTACCCGTTCATTACTTTGACCCCGAAGATGCCCAGCCCGGTCTCACCAATTATTGGGGGTATAGTACAATTGGCTTTTTCGCACCCCACAGTGGCTACAGTTCGCGGCAAGACCCCCTCGGCCCCGTAGATGAGTTTCGGGATATGGTCAAAGCCCTCCATAAAGCGGGAATTGAGGTGATTCTGGATGTGGTGTTCAACCATACAGCGGAGGGGAACGAAAACGGCCCGACCCTCTCTTTTCGGGGGATTGATAACAGTACTTACTATATTTTGGACAGTGAAGATCCCAGTCAGTACCATAACTACAGTGGGTGTGGCAATAGTGTGAAGGCCAATCATCCCGTCGTGGGGGGGTTAATTCTGGACTGTTTACGGTACTGGGTATCGGTGATGCACGTGGATGGCTTTCGTTTTGACCTGGCTTCGGTGTTTGCACGGGATATTATGGGCAATCCGTTCCAGGGGGAAGAGGGGGGGACAGCCAATATTATCTGGGCGATCGAGTCGGATCCGGTGTTGGCGGGAACCAAATTAATTGCCGAAGCCTGGGATGCGGCGGGCTTATACAGCGTCGGGAAATTTGTGGAGCTTGCCGATTGGTTTGCCGAATGGAATGGCCCCTACCGGGATGATGTGCGGCGGTTTGTGAAGGGGGATTGTGGCATGGTTAAACGTCTCAGCGATCGCCTTTTGGGGAGTCCCGACATCTACCATCGCCAGGATACGGATATTAACCGCAGTATTAACTTTATTACCTGCCATGACGGTTTTACCATTCACGATTTAGTGTCCTACGACAAAAAACATAATGAGGCCAATGGCGAGAAAAATTTAGACGGTTCCAACGATAACTGTAGCTGGAATTGTGGAGTAGAAGGGGAAACTGATGATCCGTTAATCAATGCCCTGCGCTTACGACAGATCAAAAACTTTTTCACCATTTTATTTTTCTCCCAGGGAACCCCGATGTTATTAATGGGCGACCCGGTGCGTCGTACCCAAAAAGGGAACAATAATGCCTACTGTCAAGATAACGAATTAAGTTGGTTTGATTGGCGAGGGGAAGAAAACCATGCGGAAGAAACCCATTTTGTGCGGGGATTAATTCGGCTAACCCAGTCTTTACAAATTTTTCAGGAAGAAACGGTTTTAGAGGTGTTAGATCTCGGTATTGAAGAATTACTTCAGGAAAAAATTGATCCGGAAACCGAAGAGGTGATTCCCCCGCAACCCATTGATAAAACCGCCTTAAAACGGACTTATTTAGACTTAACCCATGGTCATCCCCGGCCCCACGTCACCTGGCATGGGGTAGAATTTGGGCTACCGGATTGGTCTTACCATTCCCATAGTCTGGCATTTACGTTACATGAACCCCAAGCCCAGGAGCAATTACATATTATTCTCAATGCCTATTGGGAACCCTTATTGTTTGAGTTACCTCCCCTGGCTGATGGGAAAAAATGGCATCGCATTGTAGATACCTTTCTGCCCACGCCCCAGGATTTTTGTGAATTGGCGATCGCCCCGGCGGTAAACCTAAAAACCTATTTAGTGCAACCCCGTTCAGCGATTGTATTAATGGCCAAATAGGGAAATGCAGAATGTTTGTGGGATAGGCATCCTGCCTGTCCAGATGACCCTGTTAACGACTCCCGCCCACCGGTTCCGTTTGGTGAAATAACTGAAAATTCAAATACCATTGCTCCGCTTCCCCCTTGGAAAAAATATCCACAAAACGATGATTCCAGAGAATATCCGCCGAGGTATAGGCAAACCGACTATGAATGGTCTGGGAAAAGGTTTCATCTAATCCTGTTAAACTAATCCATAATTCCGTTTGTTCGCTGGCTAATTGCTCTTTGTCTTTGCCGAAAAAGGGACTCTTTTCATCAATCGGGTGCATAATTAACCAACTTAAACCAAAGACCGGGGTCTGTGATCGCACCAACAACAAATCATAAAAACGCCGGAGAGCAATTCCCTCTTGAGTCACCTCATCCCGCACCAAACTCACCCGCACTTGGGCCTCTAAAATGCGATTATCCCGACGATTAGCCGCCCGAAACATCAGCGTTGGTACCCCATCAAAGGGACAGACGACTGCCACCTGACTAAACAAAACCCGCGCCGTTGGCCGAGAAAAGCGAGCAAACATTAACCCCGTCAAAATAGCAATGGACAATAACCCGACAAATACCTCGATCGCCACAATAATATGAGCAATCAACGTTTGGGGATACATGGAGCCATAACCGACCGTGGAAAGCGTATGAATACTAAAGAAAAAAGCCGTCCGCAAACTGAGGGGTTGATCGGGCGTAGCCACATCTTTAATCCCATCCCCCGTTAAGAGATAAAGCCCCGCAAACAATAGCGTTAAACCGAAATACACCCCAGTTAAAACCCCTAAAAACCGCCGCCAGGAAATCACCAAAAGCCAATGGTAAAGATCCAGCGAAATCCGATCCATCGGGTCAGGACGGGGTAAACGCCGCACCGGTCGCAAGGTTGTCCCTAGCCGGGGCCAAAAGACAGGCCGGGATTTTCCGTTACGAAACTTCATAGAATATCCCCACTTTGGCAGGATTGTGTGAAGAAAATTAACATTTTTTTAACCTAGATTACAGTTTGCACCGAGGAATGAAAGTCTTCTGGCAAGGAATGTTAGGGTAAAGCCCAATCTTTGCACAAAAATGTTTTGATAGTCAGCTATGTTTGATCGTTCTTCTAAGGATCTTGTCGGAGCAGGATTAATCGCGGCCCTAGGAGCCGGTATTGTCACCTCCTTTGCAGTGGGCCAAGGCCAACATCCTTTGATGGGTTTGGGGATTACGGCGATCGCCGCCCTCTTTGGAATGCTGTGTCATGCCCAGGGAATCGTTTAAAAGCCGAAAAAACGCTGAACTAGCGGAAATACGCCCCTTGGGTTCGGTTCTACCCCCATTGCAATCCCCCAAAATCTTGTTAGAGTAGTCCTATTCAAAAAAAACGATTTGTTGCCTATTAATATTGAAATGGGCATATTAAGATTACCTAACCGTTATCGAGGGGAGGCAATACAGTGAATTCTGAATCTCAACGACCGCAAAATCTTTTTCTTAACGATGGCGAACATACAGATGGCCTTTGGGATTATGTTCAGAACTTGAGTCCCGAAACCATCGCCCAGTTGTCGCGCCCGGAATCCCAGGAAGTGTTTCAGGTCATGGAACGCAATATCATTGGTCTGTTGGGCAATTTACCCTCGGAACATTTTGGCATCACCATTAGCACCAGTCGAGAAAGTTTAGGACGTTTATTGGCTTCGGCCATGATGAGCGGTTATTTTCTTCGCAATGCTGAACAGCGTCTCAGTTTTGAACAGGCTCTTCAGGGTTGCACCTCGCTCCAGGAAAGTGAATAGAAGGCAACGGGAGGAACTGCGAAGTTCTCTTTTAACCTGGTATGGTCATCAGGGGCGGGATTTACCCTGGCGTAAAAGTCGTGATCCCTATGCCATCTGGATTTCGGAGATCATGCTCCAACAAACCCAGGTTAAGACAGTTATTCCCTACTATCACGCCTGGTTGCAACAATTTCCGACGGTTGACGACCTGGCCCAAGCTCCTTTACAAACGGTTCTCAAGGTTTGGGAAGGATTAGGTTACTACGCTAGAGCCAGAAATCTGCACAAAACGGCTCAGATTTTGGTATCCCAGTATCAAGGGCATTTTCCCCAGACGTTAGAGGCAGTCACCGCTTTACCGGGTATCGGTCGGACAACGGCGGGAGGCATTCTCAGCGCGGCCTTTAATCAGCCGGTTGCGATTTTAGACGGTAATGTGAAACGGGTTTTAGCTCGCTTAATGGCTCTCCCGGTGCCGCCCCAGGACGCTCTGACAGAACTTTGGACATTCTCGGAAGCCTTACTCGATCCGGAGCATAGCCGAGACTTCAATCAAGCTTTAATGGATTTAGGGGCCACGGTTTGTCAGCGATCGCGCCCGAATTGCGGGGAATGTCCTTGGCCAACCCACTGTCGGGCCTATAATCAAGGCATTCAAGACCAGTTACCTATACGCAAAATGTCGGCTCCTTTACCCCATAAACAGATCGGTGTAGCAGTGATTCGCAATGACCAGGGACAAATTTTAATTGACCGGCGGCCAGCATCGGGGCTATTGGGGGGACTCTGGGAGTTTCCGGGCGGCAAAATAGAAGCGAATGAAACCGTAGAAGAGTGTATTCAACGGGAAATTTTAGAGGAAATTGGTATTCAGATTACCGTTGGGGAAAGACTCATGACGGTGAATCATGCCTATACGCATTTTCGGGTGACGTTGTACGTTCATTTATGTGAATATGTGAGTGGCACTCCCCAGGCGATCGAGTGTGAAGAAGTGCGTTGGGTCAGTTTAGCGGAGATTGATCAGTTTCCATTTCCTAAGGCCAATACCCAAATTATTGATGAGTTAAAAGCGAGATTATCAACCTAATTATTTTAGCATAATGAGGATTTTTTGATGGCGGAGCATTTGCCGGGTAAGCAAGTTATTTCTAAGCAACGGGTCACAGATCATGGTGAGGTTTATACTCGTCCCCAGGAAGTGCGGGCTATGTTGAATTTAGTGCGTTCAGAAACGGAACGGATTGAGTCGCGTTTTTTGGAGCCGGCCTGTGGTTCGGGCAATTTTTTGGTGGAGGTTTTGTGGCGTAAGTTACGAGCGGTAGCGTTACGGTTTGGCGGTGATCAATTAGCCTATGAACGCAATAGTATTATTGCCATTTCTTCCCTTTATGGGATTGATATTTTAGCAGATAATGTGCAGACCTGTCGGGAACGCCTATTTGAGGTGTTTTATCGAGAGTTTTATTTAGATTTATTTGGCGAGGCGGTTAAACCCGATTGTTTGCGATCGGTGCGTTATATTTTAAATTGTAATATTATTCAGGGGGATGCGTTGACGTTGAGAACGGTGGGAGAGCCTTCTGCTCCGATCATTTTTGCGGAGTGGTCGCCTGTCAATCATCAGTTTTTGAAGCGGCGAGATTTTAGTTTTCAGTCGTTATTGGAGCGAGAAAGTATTAAGGATTCACCGTTATTTTCGGATCAGGGAGAAGAAGTTTTAATTCCCCAGCCGATAAAAGATTATCCTTTAGTTCATTTTTTGGAGGTGGGTAAAGATGAAATTGAATTACAATCCTGATGT
>JAYKIP010000131.1:0-10570 GCA_035286205.1 Merismopediaceae cyanobacterium | reverse complement strand
TTGGCTAATTCACAGATTTGTTCCGCCGGTTTGCCCCCTGTCACAATACAGCGATAGGAAACCCCAAACCGTTTAGCCTTGGCGATCGCCGGTGCTAACACCGGATTATTTTCCATTTCCGCCCGCGAGAGGGGTAATAACTCTGGTTTGAGATCGGGGTTAACCCTGGCCAAAATTAACTCCGCATCCGGGTAATCTTTCAATAAAAAGAGCGCGAGGTCTAGGGCATATTCCGCCGCCGCCGATTTATCCAGGGCCACCATCACCCGTTTAATGCGTTTGATATAAATATCGTCTTTGACCAGTAACATGGCATGGTTGGTTAACTGGAAGACATACTGACTCACAGAATTTTCTAAAATGGCCTCCAGACGTTTCAGCCCCCTGGAACCCATAATAATCAGATCCGCCTGAATCTCGTCCGCTACGGCACAAACCACGTCCTTGGGATCGCCCTGACGGAGAATCGTCGCGACTTTGCTGGGTTCAATTTTGACCTGGGAGAGAATATCGCTAATAATGCGACCGCCTTCTTCCCATTTCTCGGTAAAAGCATCGGTGGTAATTTGCGGGGGAACCACATGGAGCAGGGTGATCGCCGCTTTTTGAATGGCCGGAATATCCATCAAAACCTTGAGCATATCCTGGGTTTGGGACGTTCCCGCATCGGCATATAAAATTTTACTGAGCATTGTCATTAAGTTCCTTAGATAGATTAATGGGGGTTGTTATCTAAAACTAACCAAGGAGATTCCCGATCGCAGATCGAGTGATATTCTCCTATTACCAGCATACTGGATTCGCTTAATCGTTAAGTTTAAAAACTGATTACAGTCTTTAGCGTCGTGACGATCGCCCCCTGAAGAGACCCCCTAAAGCGAAAAGAGGCCCGCAGACCTCCTTTCCCAGAGCAACCAAAGGCGATCGCCGCCAATTATAAAAGACCGCAATCAGTCCCAGGTTTCCCCGTCGCCAACTGCACTTTGACAATTTTGCCGCCCATTTTCATAATCCGTTGCTGTTCGCTAAACCAATTATCAAAAGGCACTAATTTAGTGAAATAGGTATTTTGTAATTCACGCTGTGTCCGAATACGAGTTTGGCTAGGAACACAGGCCGTAATTTTAAACATCCGCATAGGGTAAAACTTCTCCTAACTGGGTTTTAATCAATCGCAAGGTGTCAATACAGCAAGGATCGGGAGTCCGAAGTCAATACTAGATAGTCAAACCCATTGATCACTCAACAAGGCTTCCAGCACCTAGCACTCACTTTAGACTTCCCGAACCTACATCCTAGAACCGAGTCTGGTTAACGGAGGAAGAACCTAGCTTAAGCCAGAGCAGATGTAATCGAGGTAAACGCCCATTTCTTTGCCAGCGTCAGCACCCACCAAGCTCGCAGTGACTTCTTTGATGGCTTGGATCGCTTGAACGGTGGTAGCAACGGGAACGCCTAAGGAGTTATAGGTTTCTTTTAAACCGTTGAGAACGCGCTCATCGAGAATAGAAGGATCGCCCGCTAACATGGCATAGGTCGCATAGCGGAGATAGTAATCTAAGTCACGAATACAAGCCGCATAACGACGGGTGGTGTACATATTACCGCCGGGACGGGTAACATCGCTGTACAGTAAGGATTTGGCAACCGCTTCTTTAACGATGGTGGCGGCATTAGCACTGATTACGCTGGCGGCACGAACACGCAGTTCACCACTAGCGAAATAGCCTTTCAACTTCTCAATAGCCGAACTATCGAGGTATTTACCTTGAACGTCAGCAGAGTTGATTACGGACGTAATTGCGTCTTGCATAGTTATGTATTCCCTAAAATCTGAGTTTGTGTGAAAAATTGCTAAAAGTTAAGGAGGGTTAAGCCAAGCGAATGATTATCACGCCTTAGCCAGCAATCCTTAGCCCATTGCACCAATAACATAATCAAAGTAACTGCCAGCTTCTGCCGCATCTTCAGCAGACATTAAGCCAGAGGCCACTTCTTTCATTTCACGGACGCTTTGAGCAACTGCACCAACATCAGTTCCTAAGGATTTGTACATTTCACGTACACCCACTAAACCGATTTCTTCGATGACGGTTACATCACCAGAAACAATCCCGTAGCTGATTAAACGGAGGTAGTAGTCCATATCACGCAGACAGGTCGCGGTCATTTCTTGGCCATAAGCGTTACCACCGGGAGAAACGATGTCAGGACGCTTTTGGAAGAGGCGATCGCCAGCTTGTTTAACAATGGTTTCCCGCGCACCAGTGAGGGTTTCAGCGATCCGTAAACGGGCGGCACCACTGGTCACAAAAGCTTTGATTCTATCTAATTCGCCGGGGCTGAGGTAGCGAGCTTCTGCATCAGCATTCACGATTGATTTCGTGACGATACTCATTGATGGATTCCTCCAAAAAGAAAAAGTTTAAGGATGATGTCAAGCAAACTTGATAATCAAAACAAGCTGACAACGACAATTCAGCATTACGGCCAAACTGGGAGGGCAACTCGTCTCAACTATTTTGCGGGATGGTGATCCTTTAGACAATCATTATTTAACATTTTGTAACATTTCTTGCAGGGGAAGACTGGGAAATATCGAGATAACCCGAATCTTGACCAATGGTTTATGATCATTCAATGTCGTTAATAAGTACAGAAAAGGAACTTTAAGCGATGAGTCTTCTTTCTCGTCTAGTCGGTATCGCCTTAATTTTACTTGCAGTCTATTTACTAGGACAGAATATCTTTTTTACAACCCGCGTCTCTCCTTATTGGTGGTCAGGGATTGCTGCTGATGGTTCAGTGTTAGCCTTGACAACGGGTATTGTGGGATTATGCTTTTTCCCGCCACGTCTAAGATCGACCGGTTGGATCTTGATCGGGATTGGAGTTTTATTAGTGTTTCTCAGCAGTCGTGCTATTTTGAATCCTACCAGCCTATGGCAGTTTGTGCTATCTGTAGGCTCTTTTGTCGGTGGTTATCAGTTATTAACGACAGGCCGGCTCAATCTCTGATAGTGAAAGAACTATGCACAGAACTGAAGTATTTATGATACTCGATAAAGTTTTTAAATTTGCGGTGATTGCAGGCATTTCACTGTATTTTTTTCGAGTACTGTCAGGAGTCTGCTTTACTGCGGGGTGGTGGGCTTCTGGCCCTGCTTTCACTGTGACATTTTGTGTCTTATTCACGATTTTGGGATTGCCTACTCTGATTGTCATGGCGATCCAGAGATTTATCAAATCCAGAAAAAAAGATTGATGGTTACTGTGATCTCTATTATGTCGCCAGTTTTTTAGCCATTATGGTATGGTAAGAACCATGAAATCACGGAATCCTAGCATCACAGAGCCAACTCTCCCCAAAATCGTCGCAGTCGTCAACGGCAAAGGAGGAGTCGGCAAAACCACCACCGCCGTTAATTTGGCGGCCATTTTGGCAGAACGCTATGAGGTGCTATTAGTAGATGCCGATCCCCAGGGGTCAGCGACCTGGTGGGTTAGTCAAAACGAAACGGGAATGCCCTTTGCCCATCGTCAGGAAATTCATCCGCAGACCCTAGACCAACTCCACCAATCCCATCAATATCAAATGATTGTGGTGGATACGCCCCCGGCGCTCCGTTCCGAAGCCTTAAAAACCGTAATTCGTTTGGCGGATTATTTAGTCTTACCTACGCCCCCCGCCCCGATGGATTTAACGGCCTTGATTGAAACGGTTAGAACTGCTGTAGTCCCTCTGCAAGTGGCCCATCGGGTTTTATTAACTAAAGTGGATTCCCGCAGTTTGAATGAAACCCTAGAAGCCCAAAATACCCTTTTAGAATTGGGGATTCCCGCTTGTCATGCCTTTATTCGCAGTTATAAAGCCCATGAGCGATCGGCTTTGGAAGGATTAGCCATTACCCAATGGAAAGGTAAACAGGCCAAAGAAGCCCAATCGGACTATCGGCGCGTGGTCGAAGAATTATTAAGAGAACTGGCTTAAAGTAAATTATTATCTAACGGCTCGACGGGGATTGGCTCCGGTTCCAGTTGTTGTTGAGGACGAGCTAACACCGCCTTTTCTAGTTCGGGTAAGGCAATTAATTCCCGTTGTTTTTGCACCGCGTTGGGTAAAAGCATGGGTAAGGGTTCTTTCTCATCTAACCAATAGCGGGCTACGGGGAGAGTATGTTCCAAATCTTCCAAGAGACGGGGAATAATCATCACCGCATGGAGTTCCCCAATCCGCTCGGCTTCAGCCATTCCCACCTCGATCGCCACCGCCACATTGGCCACGGAACCCCGAATAATCGCTGTACAGAGTCCATCCCCAATAATTTCGTAGGAAGCTAACTGTACATCTGCCGATTTGAGCATGGCATCCGCCGCCCCGACCATGGCCGGAAAACCGCGTGTTTCCAATAGGCCAATGGAACGATTACTCAGACGACTGTAACCCTGTTGCTGTTGGGCAATTTCCACCAGATGACTGCCAATGGGAAAAACCGCCTCTAAATTGGGCATGGGCCGGGGAATGACTAACTTAGAAATCAGTTGGCCAAACTGTTCGGCTGTTTTGGCCCCTTCTTCCACCGCTAACCGCACATCAGCCACTTTACCGCGTACTACCGCCGTACAATGACCACTGCCGATTTTTTCGTAACCCACCAACGTCACCTGGGCCGATTTCAGCATCATATCTGCCGTACCCACGATCGCCGGAAAACTATGGGTAGAGACTAAACCCAAGGCACTATCACTCGCTTGATGATACCGTTTAGCCGTTTGTTGATGGGGATGGGGACGACGGGGCAAATGAAGATTGGCCATAGGGACGGGGCTACTAACCCAATTTCGGGATAACGTTGAGGGATTTTCTCTAGTGTATCTCGATTACGAGGGAACGCTGTGGGGGTTATTTATCGGCATAGGGGAAAGGGGCTTAAGCCCCTTGTTACAAAGCTTTCAGAAAGCATTTTAGCAACGAATGTCTAGGACTTCGGATTTCGGAAAACGGACTTTCGCTAAATGGGCGTATTTATCCGTCTCGGAACGATAGCCCGCCGCACAGGCCACTACGGTTGCATAACCCTGGGCCGACAGTCCCAGCAATTTATCGTATTGGGGCGGATCAATGCCTTCCATCGGACAAGCATCAACCCCCAGGCACGCGGCACTGGTCATAAAATTCCCCAGGGCAATATAGGTTTGACGGATGGCCCATTCGTTGGCATGGAGGCTCCGGGGGCCGTGAATAATATCCCCAATCATCAGGTTACGATAGCCTGCCAGGGATTCCGTCGAAATACCTCTGGTGGTCGCAGTGGATTCAATGAACCGGTCAATATGCTCGATGGGTAAATTTTTCTTGATGGCAAAGACCACATAATGGGAGCAGTCGGTTACTTGGGCTTGGTTCCAGGAATGGCTACGCAATTGGGCCTTGAGTTCTGCGTTGGTAATCACCACAAATTTCCAGGGTTGCAAACCGTAGGAGGAGGGCGTTAACACCAGGGCATCTTCGAGGGCTGACCAAGTCTCACTGGGAATGGTTTTGCTGGGGTCAAACTGTTTGGTGGCATAACGCCAATTTAAGATGGCCAATAAGTCATTCGGGGCAAGGTGGGTCATAGCGTCTAGGATGTTAAGAAAGGTAACGTTACAGCCTTATGATACCCCAGCGATCGCCTCTGTTAAGTTTACTTGCATTGACGAAGAGAATTCGGGGTTCTTGTTAAGATGGCTTTACTGTCGGTATCAGGAACCATGGATCAAGAAAGACTTTCCACAGGCATTCAAGGGCTAGATGAAATTCTGAACGGTGGCCTACTACGCGGCCAGGCCTATCTCATTCGCGGTGGGCCAGGCTGTGGGAAAACAACCCTGGGAATGCACTTTCTGGCGGCGGGGCAACAAGCGGGCGAGTCTTGTCTGTTAATTACTCTAGGGGAATCCGAAAACCAATTACGACGTAATGCCCTCCGGTTAGGGTTAGATTTATCGGCGATCGCCTGTTTAGATCTGAGTCCCTCGGCCGATACCTTTCGCCAACAACAAACCTACGATATTTTTGTCACCGCCGAAGTCGAACGTGATCCCATTGCCGAAGCGATCATCAAAAAAGTCACGGAATTACATCCCCAACGGGTGTTTATTGACTCCCTGACCCTCTTCCGTTACCTCAGCACCGATGCCTTTCAGTTTCGCAAGCACGTTCTGTCTTTCCTGCGTTTTCTCAGCGAAGAGGGCGCGACAGTCGTTTTTATCTCGGAAGCCAGTCCCGAAGCTCCCGACGAAGACCTGCAATTCATGGCCGATGGGGTGATTAATCTGAATACCAATAGTGAAGAACCCACCATCAATATTGCCAAATTTCGCAGTTCTAGCTTTCAAAAAGGCCATCATTCCCTACGACTAACGGAACAGGGGCTAGAAATTTTTCCCCGTTTAATCTTAGGTGAAACGCCGATCGCCTTTGCCATGGAAGTAATTGCTTCCGGGATTCCGGATTTAGATGAATTATTCCAGGGGGGAGTAGAGCGGGGAACCACCACGATTATTACGGGGCCGAGTGGAGTCGGGAAAACCACCCTGGGAATGCAATTTATGAAAGAGGCGGCGGGTCGGGGAGAACGTTCCATGGTTTGCTGTTTTGAAGAAGCGGAAATGACCCTGGTGCAACGGTGTGAATCCATTAATATCCCGGTCAGACGCATGGTTAGCCAGGGAACCTTAAATATTTTTGCCATTGAGCCGCTTTTATATTCCCCCGATGAATTTGCCAATTTAGTGCGTCAAGAAGTGGAAAAATATGACACAAAAATTGTGATGATTGACAGTATTGCCGGTTATAAGCTGTCCTTCCGCCAAAAGGAATTGGTGAATCATTTACACGGCCTTTGTCGCTATCTGAAAAGTCGCGGAGTAACCACTCTCTTAATCAATGAATTAGAAATGATTACCGGGGATTTTCGCGCTACCGAATTGGGGATTTCCTATCTCGCGGACAATATTATTATTCTGCGTTACCTGGAAATTCAGGGAGAACTGCGTAAGGCGATCGGGGTCTTGAAAAAGCGTCTCAGTGATTTTGAGAAAAATTTACGGGAAATGGAGATTACCCGCTACGGCATCAAGGTTGGGGAACCGTTACGGAATTTACGGGGCATTCTCAGTGGGACTCCCGAATTTGTCAAATCGGAAAATTTAATGGATTTTTAGGAAAACCCGCCAAAACCTTAAGAATTTGTTAGATAATCAAGTTACAGGTCGTTACCGTTGGGAGAACGGGGGCGGTTTTGTTGGAGATACGCCTGAAGGGGCGGTTACAGATACGATGTTTGGAGAATCCTAACCGTTGCATGGAGACTATCGCCCTACTCCTCGCTCAATCTGAAAATAGCCGCTTGCTATGGAGTTTTTTGTCGTCCCATTATCAGTTAAAGTCCCGTGAGCAAAGCTATCCTTTGGTCGGCAAAATTGATCTCTTAATTGTGGATGGGTTGATGCTCCAACAATACCAGAATGAAATTCGTGAACGGGTCGCCCAGGAACATCCCCTATGCTTACCGGTTTTATTGATTACCCATCGTCAATTAATGCACCGGGTCACCCAAAGTCTATGGCAAGTGATTGATGATGTTTTAATTATGCCCATTGAGAAACGGGAGTTATTAACCCGCATTGAAACCCTTTTGCGATCGCGGCGATTATCCCTGGCCCTGAAGACCAGTCAAACGGCCCTAGCCCATTCCCAAAGCACGATCGAAGAGTTAGAAGCCGAAATTACCAGTCTGAATCGTCTATTTAAGCAGGCTCCGTTGCCGACCACTGTTGATAAGGATAGTTAACTAAATTACTGTTGTAATAGCGGCGATCGCCGGTGACTTCTTGACCCATCCAGTCGGGTAAGTCGAAGGTCTGGTCTTCGGAGACTAACTCCACCTCGGCGAGGATTAACCCTTGATTTTCCCCTAAAAATTCATCCACTTCCCACACCAGATCGCCCATAGGAATGCGATACCGCCATTTTTCAATCCAGGGCCGTTGACAGAGGGTATTTAATAAAATTTCCGCGTCGGTTACAGGAATATCATATTCAAACTCACTGCGACTCATGCCCTGGGTTGGCCCCTTCAGGGTTAAATACGCCTTTTCGCCCACAATTCGCACTCGTACCGTCACGTTATCCTGGGTCGGGAGATACCCCTGACAATAGCGTTGACCCACCGCCAGCGATCGCCACTGGTCGCCATTGACTAAAAATTTCCGTTCAATTTCTGTTGCCATAGTTTACCGTGATGCTCCTAGGAGGGTAAGCCTAATTTTTGCCAAGCCAACCGGGCCGCGCCGATCATGCCCGCTCGATTGCCCAACTGGGCCACTAAAATCTGTAAATTTTCCCGCGAAGGCAACAACACCCGCTTTTCAATTTCCACTTCCATCGTGGGGAAAAAATACTCCGCACTAGCACTAATGCCACCGCCCATAATCACCGCTTCCGGCGTTAACACATAAATTAAATTGGCTAACCCCGCTCCCAATAAACGACCATAGTTTTCCCAATAGGCGATCGCCTCCGGTACTCCCTTTTGGGCCAACTGAGCCAACTCCGCCCCATTTTTCTGAGTCCCCCGTTGAATCGCCTGGGCCGAAACGTGCTGTTCTAAAGATCCCGAATTGCCACTATGACAGACTGGCCCGCGATAATCCAAGGTCAATAAACCCAACTCTCCCCCGGCCCCTCGATGACCGACAAATAACTCTCCCCCTAAAAAGACGGCTCCACCGACCCCCGTGCCAAGGGTTAACAAAATAAAATCCTGAAACGCTTGCCCGGCTCCTAACCAGGCTTCTCCCAGCCCGGCACAATTCGCATCATTTTCTAAGACCGTTGGTAGCCCACAGGCCGTTTCTACCCAATCCGCTAAGGGAATATTCTGCCAATGGGGTAAATTAATCGCTAACTTGGCAATACGTCCCTGGGGATCAGTGGGGCCCGGCATCCCTAGACCGATCGCCACACAATCAGCCGTTTTCAGCCGTTCAATACCCTCGGTTAAAGTTGCTAGAACCGCCTGGGGAAAGGACGGTTGGGGGGTCGGCAACGAAAAAGACTCCAAACAGGAGCCATCCGCTAAAAAACGGCCAAACTTAATAGTCGTTCCCCCAAGGTCAATACCCAGAACTTGTGTAGCCATAGACGCAAAAAAGCAGGAATTAGGGGGATCTCAACAACAAGTCCCCCTTTTGAAGGGGGAATTAGGGGGATCGCCCTAGGAGATCCCAAAATTATAGGTTTCGAGTTAGACGGGATTTATAAACAATCAAACAACAGGTTTTAATAATGATTTAAATTTAGCCCGGCTTCTTTGGCCATAGCCACTAATCCTTTACTTTCTAGGGTTTTAATGGCTTTTGTGGAAAGTCGTAAACGGACAAAGCGATTACCTTCAGCCCACCACACTCTTTTCCATTGCAAATTTACCTGTTGCAATTTTTTGGTACGACGGTGAGAGTGGGAAACAGCATACCCGTTATTGGCTTTTTTGCCAGTCAGTTGACAGCGACGAGACATAATATTTTTCCTGATTAACCAGATGTTTGCAGTGCAGTCCCCCATTATATCAGAGCTTTAGGCCCTGCCGGCTAGGAAATTAAACTTCCCCCTGGGATAACCCCAACCGTTGTTGACGACGTTTTTTAAAGAAAGCCCCTAGACTGGCGGCTAATCCTGTCCCCACTAAAGTCATCGGTTCCGGAACCGCTCCCGTATTGCCTCCCGCCGGAGCTGATGGAGAACTAGGAGCATTGAAACCACCGCCGACACTGGAAACCACATCATGGGAATAGGGGTTAACGGCTCCATCTCCATAGAGATCGAAGTGTAACCGATAATTACTGCTTAAATTGCTAATATCTACGCCCAAGCTCTTAAAAAAGAGTTTCCCGGCTCCTGCCAGTAAGGGATTGTTGGCGGGATTAGGTTCCACATCTACGTTAGCAGTGGTTGAACTCGCACTAAAAGCCCCTAGGTTAAGAGCGGTAAAGAAGGTATCAAAAACACCATGGGGGGAGAGTTCGGCGGGTTTTCCATAGCTGAAATTAGAGGAATTATAAACCGTTCCCCCTAAGCTAAAGGAGCCAATGCCGGTGGTGGGTAGGGCAGTGACTTTATTAAAATTCTGGTCTAACAAGGCCACAGAGAGGAAAAAGTCTTTTCCCGTACAGTCCGCGCCGCTTTTACCCGCTTTACAATAGGCATTCAAGGAAAATTGGTTGGTTAAATTGGTTCCCGATTCTTCCGAGCCTCCCAAATATATCCCCCCCGTGACATTGAGTTGTAGGGTTGGTACGGCGGACGCGACCCCGGCCTGAGTGACCAAACTAGCTAAGGCAAGGGTGACGGTGCTAATGCCTAGAGCAAGGGATTGGGCATAGCGGGTTAGGATTTGATGAATCATAGTTCAGTCCTCAAAATCAGATTACGGTCAAGGGTTTTGGGGCAGAATAGAATCAACGGTGAATCAAGAACCTCATCTTTTTCCTTGCCATGGTTTCACTGTAGGGGATTTTTGGGCGG
>JAYKIP010000130.1:0-4956 GCA_035286205.1 Merismopediaceae cyanobacterium | reverse complement strand
ACCAGATTTCTGACGCTGACTGGGGTTTGCTCCCAATCATTTTCGTCAATTTCGCCTGTCTCTAGTAGGTGTTTTTTTCCCATGACTTTTATTTTATCAGATTTTGTCCCCCTGAACGATTACTAGGAATCTTACCTAAAAAAACTGAAATAATCCCCATTACCAGGAGGCCCCGACCTAATCCTGGTAATCTTTTTTCCCCCGGCCTAATATTTAACTTTTAGGGGGGATTTCAGGAGTTATTTATGGCGAACGTATTCATAGACGCTCGTGTATTGTTCCCCTGGATGTTTCCAAGAATAATCGCATTGCATTCCCTGAATCGCTAATTGTTGGAAGGTCTGCGGCTGATTTTTGTATAGGGCGATCGCCCGACCCAGGGCCGACTCTAAAGCGTGGGCATCGGGTTGATAGAAAACAAACCCATTGCGTTCTTCGGGAGCATGTTCCTGGTCGTAATCCCAATCAAAAACCGTATTCACCAAACCGCCTACCCCGCGCACAATCGGCACCGTGCCATAGCGTAGGCCAATCATCTGGGTTAAGCCACACGGCTCATAATTACTGGGAACCACAATCATATCGGCCGCGGCATAAATTAAACGCGATAACTCCTCATTAAAGCCCAATTCCAAATGAGCATCGGGATTATTATTCAAATGTTGTTTTTCGTGCCAGAACCAATTATTAATTTGACCATCGGTGGCCGAACCTAATAACACAAATTGACAATCTTGACCCAGGGCATAATAAATCGAATGATGAACTAAATGAACCCCTTTTTGATCATCTAAGCGACCAATAAAACAAATTATCGGTTTATCGCAATCTTTGAGTAATAAGCGTTCGCGGAGAGCCTTTTTGTTTTTCGCTTTTTCGGCAAAGGTTTCAGCCGTGTAATGGGCCGGGATACATTGGTCTTTGGCCGGATTCCACACTTCATAATCTAAGCCATTGAGAATACCTCCAAATTTATGCTGGTGCATTTCCAACGAATGACCTAAGCCGCAACTAATATCACTAAAACGCGCTTCCCAGGCATGGTGGGGAGAAACCGTATTCACATAGTTGGCATAGACAATGCCCGCTTTCATGAAGTTAATTGCCCCAGGGTTAAAGTTATCCTGGAGTTTATCGTATTGGTAATAATAGGCATCATTATTTAAGCCCGTTGCCCATAACACATTGGGGCCGGCAATCCCTTGATGTTTAAAGTTATGAATCGTATAAACCACCCGTTGATTGGCCATGCCATGGAACTTATACATTTCGTAGAGCATGACCGGGATTAAACCGGTTTGCCAATCGTGACAGTGGATAATATCCGGGCGTTTATTACTGCGGTGGATAAATTCAATGGCCGCCTTACTGAAGAAAGCAAAACGCATATGGTCATCCAAAGCACCATAGTAATGGCCTCGATGGAAGAAGTTATCGCCGGAGTGGGGTTCAATAAAGAAACAAAGCCGACCGTGCACCCAGCCACAATAGACCGAGCAATGAATAGCTCCGCCATGCCAAGGCACCCACAGATCCCGATAGGCATCATGGATTCCCCAAATCTGGTCATAGCGCATACAGTCATACATCGGCAGAACGATTTCCACACAATGGCCGCGCAACTCCAATTCCCGACTTAGCCCGTAGATGACATCCCCTAAGCCACCCGCTTTAATGACTGGGGCGCACTCTGAGGCAACCTGGATGATATACATACGGACTCCTTAAATTAAGATAAAAACAGCAATTCAATAGGGATAGCTTCTTGATTGCTTGTATCCTACAACTTTCAGTCCCATCCCGTCACACCACTGTTACAGTAAACTCAGTTATACGGCTGGAAGCCCTGTTTTTTTACGCCCTTGCCCACGATGACAACCCAACTCGAAACCGATTTACAAACCTTGCTCCAAGAAGCCCAAACGGCGATCGCGGCGGCCCAAGACCTCACTCATCTGGAACAGTTACGGGTGAATTATCTCGGCAAAAAAGGGGCTTTATCCCTCATTCTCAAGGCCATGGGCAAACTCAGTGCGGAAGAACGGCCACGCATTGGGGCGATCGCCAACGAAGTCAAAGAAGCCGTCCAACACCAATTAGAGGAGCATCGCAAGAACCTACAGGACGCAGAAATCCTGGCGAAACTTGCCGCCGAAACCCTCGATGTGACCATGCCGGGGCGTTATCGTCCTTTGGGACATATTCACCCGCTAAACAGCACCGTTGATAAAGTTCTGGATATTTTTGTGGGCTTAGGCTATCAAGTGGCCACCGGCCCCCAGGTGGAAACCGACTATTACAACTTTGAAGCCTTAAATATTCCGGCGGATCATCCGGCCCGCGATATGCAGGACACCTTTTTCCTAAATGATGGGCGATTATTACGAACCCACACCTCCCCCGTGCAAATCCGTTATATGGAGACCCACGAACCTCCCATTCGTATTGTTGCCCCTGGTCGGGTTTATCGTCGGGATACCGTAGATGCGACCCATTCAGCCGTGTTTCATCAAGTAGAATTATTGGCCATTGACCAGGGCTTAAAATTTACCGACTTGAAAGGGACGATTAAGGAATTTGTTAAACAAATGTTTGGGGAAGAATTACCCGTGCGCTTCCGGGCCAGTTATTTTCCCTTTACCGAACCCTCGGCCGAAGTTGATGTGCAGTGGAAGGGGAAGTGGTTAGAGGTGATGGGCTGTGGTATGGTTGACCCTAATGTCATGAAAGCAGTGGGCTACGATCCGGAAGTCTATACCGGGTTTGCGGCGGGCTTTGGGGTGGAACGCTTTGCCATGGTCTTACACCAAATTGACGATATTCGTCGTTTGTATAACAGTGATTTACGGTTTTTAAGACAATTTTAAGGTAACTCTAAAGAAGCTTGAAAGAAATTTTTAAACCACGTCCATTTTGGGAACTGTCGTTTTTTTGAGATACGTTTCAGGGACACCTTGAACCTGAAGAAGAAAAACTACGGGTTTCAAGTTAGACGAGATTTATCTCTGCTGATTTCTGCAAGCCTTGTAAATCGAGTCCCAAAATAGAGTTGCAACGGGAGCCGAATCATAACAACAAATACCTCTTAACGCCTACATAAGACAAAAGTATTACCGGAGAGAGTCCTCTGAAGGATTTCCTTTCCTCCTAATGACTCAAGAGCCGATAGGATAGAAAGAGCTTGTTTGTTCAGAGTGGACTGCGATGAATTTAGTTAGCCTCGAAAATTTTTTAGATAATACTGCTTTTCTTGTTTTATTCCTGACTTTGCTCGTTTATTGGCTGGGGGCCGCTTTCCCGCAACCTTGGCTGGCAACCTTCGGCACCGTTGGGATGGCGATCGCCAATTTAGTGATTGCGACGTTATTGGGAGCCAGATGGCTGGAAGCAGGCTATTTTCCCATTAGTAACCTTTATGAATCGCTGTTTTTTCTGGCTTGGGGTCTAACCACCGTCCATCTCATTGCTGAACAGATGAGTGGCAGTCGTTTGGTGGGTGTTGTCACAGCACCGGTGGCCATGGGCATCACTGCTTTTGCCGCCTTGACCTTACCCCTCGATATGCAGCGATCGGCTCCCCTGGTTCCCGCCCTTAAATCTAACTGGTTAATGATGCACGTCAGCGTCATGATGATTAGTTATTCTGCCTTGATGGTGGGTTCTCTCCTGGCGATCGCCTTTCTGGTGGTTACCAAAGGTCAATCCGTTGAATTGCGAGGCAGTTCGGTCGGCACCGGCAGTTATCGCCCCGGACAAAAAATGCCCACCCTTGGCGGAACAGCTTCCGGGCTGAATCTCCAAACCATTGGCAATGTCGCTGTCCTTGAAAAACCCCAAACCCAAGTCCTAGAACTCTCCCCCCAACGCTTAAACCTAGCAGACACCCTCGACAATATCAGTTACCGCATTATCGGTTTAGGTTTTCCCCTCTTAACCATTGGTATTATCGCTGGAGCCGTTTGGGCCAACGAGGCCTGGGGTTCCTATTGGAGTTGGGATCCCAAAGAAACCTGGGCCTTAATTACCTGGCTCGTTTTTGCGGCCTACCTTCACGCTCGCATTACCAAAGGTTGGCAGGGTCGCAAACCCGCTATCTTAGCCGCCAGTGGTTTTCTGGTGGTTTGGGTGTGCTACCTCGGCGTAAATTTATTGGGGAAAGGCTTACATTCCTACGGTTGGTTCTTTTAACCACAACAGGGTTAAAGTTTCGGTGTTGCTGAGGTGTAGCATGAATCCCGAAAGATACAATTGTGAAAATATTGATCTAGAGGGGTTTATCTGGAATAGAGGTAAAATTCCTGTTCATTTCCTGATGCAGCAATACCGTTCCCTTAACACCGGCAATAACACCGTAAAGTTTTTTCACCACCGCGATCGCCCTCTATTATGGACTGTATCGTTAGTAATATAAGACTTGTTTAATCTAGGGAGTGATTGAATAATGACTCAAGTGATCTATAAAGAAGTAGAACCTCAAGTGGCATCTCAGTCTGTCACTTTTGAGGAATTTGTTCAATGGAAACCGGAAGGGATTCTTTATGAATTGCACGATGGAGTAATTATTGCGATGCCTCAACCGTTAGGGAAACATGAACTGATTAAAGGGTTTTTAATTAATGAAATTGTTTTTGAATACAGAAGATTAAATTTTCCTTATGTTCTGCCGAATCAAGCTTTTGTTAAAATCCCTAATGCTGAATCAGCTTATCTTCCAGATATTCTTATATTAAATCGTCCCAATTTAGTGAATGAGCCGTTATGGGAAAAGGCTTCAACGGTGACTCAAGGGGCATCTATTCCTTTAGTGATTGAGGTAGTTAGTAGTAATTGGCGAGTGGATTATTTAACAAAAGTTAGAGATTATGAGGAAATTGGCATTAATGAATATTGGATTGTAGATTATTTGGGGTTAGGAGGGCGGCGATTTATTGGTAATCCTAAGCAACCCACGATCTT
>JAYKIP010000129.1:0-5230 GCA_035286205.1 Merismopediaceae cyanobacterium | reverse complement strand
CATCGTCGCGGCCATGATTACCCCCACAACCTGTGTTTATCTTTATGCCGGTGATAGTCGCCTCTATCATTTCCGAGAGGGCCAACTTCTCCATCAAACCGCCGATCATTCCATCATTCAACTTTTGCTAGAACTGGGTAAAATTCAACCTGCTGATATTCCCACCCATCCCATGCGGGCGATCGTCAATTCCTGTTTAGGGGGCAAAAATGGTCAAGGCGATTTTTCGGTTGATCCCAAATGGCAGGACGAGAATCCCCCGATCATTCATTTAAATCCTAACGATTTAATCTTACTTTGTAGTGATGGGTTAAATAATGCTCTCCTTTCCCCACCTTTAGAAAATTTAGTTGAGGAAAGTTATGCCCATCCAGAGCTTCTCAATCAAGACCTTTTGGACAATGCATTGGAGGGTAAGGCTTCTGATAATATTACTTTTGTTACTTTGGCGATCGCACCTGAGGCCATAGACTGAGATCACCCTGGTACCCCATGCTTCTGTAAACAATTGTAAAGTTCCTACCCAAGCATCAGTAAAACCCTTATCAGACAAGGGATAGAGAGAATATTAAAGGGCGATCGCCTAAATGTGAATGTATCAAAATTTTATTGAGTCTTCCCTTCTGAGGATTTTAAAGATAAACTAAAAACTATTGTGGACTGTCCCTAGTCCTCATCTCTGTACCTATATCTCAAGAATATCGGCAATCCCCCCAAAAGCCAAAAAGCCGTCCCAGTATGCCTACCAAGCAATGGACGACGATTCAGCTCCTTGGATTCCCTTTAACTCTTGGATTCTCATTAACTGATTCACCATTTACGAGTTAGAAAAAGGAGGTTTTAGGCGAAAAATCAAAAAATAAAGTTTTCTTATTGAGGCGCATCCTTAGACCAGATGCAGTCATAGAAGCGATTTGCTTACTGCAACTATTCGTTATCATAAACGATAATCGCGGCATAGACAAGTCTTGCCAAAATTTTTTTGCGCCTCATCCCTGAAAAAGTCCGAGAAACTGCCATTTCTCGCTGCTAATTTTTTGTTTTTTCGTTTAAACCTCCATTCGGATCAGCCCACCCACTCAGGCATTTATCCAATGGACACTTTATTCAAACCCTTTGACATCCGCGACTATCTCGCCCAACTAGAACCCACCAAAACCAAACACAAATATGAATGCCCCGTCTGCGCTGGCCATAATCTCAGTGTTAACCCCCGCACCGGTGCCTATCAATGTTGGAACGGTTGCGAAACCCTAGCCATCCGCTCCACCCTCGCCCCCCTCGCCCCCCGTCTGCCCCAGTTTGCCTACGAACTCTGGCAAGAACAACGTCGCCAACAACAGGCTGAACGCGAACAACGTCAACGACAGCAAGCCGCCAAACTCGCTCAATCCCTCTCTATTCCCGAACGTGACCAGGCAATTCGTCAAGTCTTGGCCCAACTTTCCCTTTCTCCCGGAGATCGCCACTACCTGGAAAAACGAGGGGTTCCTGCCCATATCATTGCCCACTGTCGCACTGTCCACCAACAACAGGGGGCAAAAATCACAATCTATGACCGTGCCAAGTATAACACCCAATCAGGCACTAAGGTTTCCTGGTGTTGTTCCACCGTTAGCCGCAAATGACTCGGTATTGCTTGCCCTGTCCGTAATAGATCCGTCGGAAATTCCAGAATCGTTTCCAAGACCCATTGCACCCAGGTTCGATGAAAAGCGCGATCACTCTTCTCTACAGTCCATTCCTGATAAGCCTGCTTCAATAACCGAAAGCGATCGGGGTCATGGGCATCTAATCCCTGGGGAAAAACCTGAAGAAGAACTTCTAGGCTGAGAAAGGGGCCAGAAATTTCGGTAAGGGCAAGCCATTTGGCATGGTGACGAGCAGTGGACATAAAAAATGAATATCTAAGGAAAAGGTAGAATACGGATTTTTGCTCTGTTTAAGTCAAGACTAATTAAAGCACCACGATCTAATTCTTGGGCAAATTTTCTCAGGTTATCCACAACAATTTGACCGATACTTTTTGGTAATAAATCTTGAGTTCTAACTTGGAATACACTGGGAGAATTAGCTTTAGAAATCGCTAAAATTGCCCCAAAATCTAGGTCATTTGTAAAGATAACAAACTGATGCTGAGAGGCCCAATCAAAAATAACAACGTCAGGATCATTCGGATTACCGACCTGTGACCAATGCTGGGCTTCAAAACCATGTTCTCGGAAATAACTAACCCAAAGAGGACTAAGATTCATATCAATAATGATCTTCATGCTACAGCCAAATTGAGTTCATATTCTTCCGAACGCCAAGCGGCATAGGCCAAGGCGGCATAAATATCTTCTTTTTCAAGGTAAGGATAGGCTTCTAATATGTCCTCCGTTGAGTAACCTGTTGCCACCAAACCAACAACTGTGCCGACCGTAACCCGTAATCCTCGGATACAGGGCTTACCTCCCATAACTTGAGGGTCAAAAGTAATTCTTTCTAAATTCATTTTTTCTCTCTCAATTCAAAAAAATTACGCAGAAGCTTGATCTTGATAAGGAAAGATTTTTTGTAATGCGGAAGCTTCATATTTTTGAGCATGATATAAATCCCAACGTAATTGTAGGTTCAACCAAAAATCGGCTGAATTTCCAAAGAATTTTGCCAACCTTAAAGCAGTGCTGGGAGTCATTCCTCTTTTTCCATTAATTAGCTCATTAATACGTTGATAAGGGACATGAATCTGATCGGCTAACTGTTTTTGGGTCATGTTTAAAGGTTCAATAAATTCCTTTAATAACATTTCTCCAGGATGGGTAGGTAAACGATCAGTCGGCACATTAACCATAAAATAATCCTCACGAATGATAATCAATAATTTCAACCTCAGTAGGGGTACTATTCTCTGACCAGACAAAACAAATACGATACTGAGAATTAATGCGAATGCTATGTTGACCCTGGCGATCGCCCTTAAGAGCTTCTAAACGATTACCAGGCGGGATGCGTAAATCTTCCAGAGTCACAGCAGAGTCTAATAAATCCAGCTTGCGATTTGCCAATGGCCACAAGGCAGACGGGCAAACTTTCCGAGCTTGTTTACTGTCTCTCCCGTTAAAAATATCTTGGGTTCCTTGATTTTTGAAAGACGCGATCATAAAAACATGGTATCACGGCTTCCATGGGAGTCTTAAAAAATCCTAGGAGGGACTAAAAAGGCGATCGCCAGGGGAAATAAGCGAGGTGTAGGATTAGCAAAGCGTTGGCGAATGACCTCCGTTTCTCGTTCTATCTCCTGGGGAATTTGTTCTAACCGTAACTGGAGAGCTTTACGATTCCGTTCAAATTGTTCCTTTTCCTCACTGGTAAACAAACTTAATTGCTGGGGTTGATGACTCTCCTCTAATTCCTTTTCAATACTGCGTTGTAATTCCAGCAAAATCGTCTGAATGTCTTTAATCTCCTGTTCCTGACGATCCTGTAATTGTTTTTCCAAAGACTGTTGGCGATCGCCCATGCGACGTTCCAAACTCGCTTTTAAGGGTTCGGCATAGGTATCCCAGAGAGCAACCAGTTTTTGACAAACCGTATTTGGTACAGACTCCGCCGTCGCTTCGCGTAAAATCCGATTCAGTTCCAACACATTCAACCGTTTAAAGCGACCCTCCCGCAGACTGCCCCCCGCCACAATCACTTCTTCGTTTAACCGCCGTTGATCTCCTCCTAAAATTACTAAACGCCCGTAGGCTACCACCACCGGATCAGCACTGATCGCACTGGGAATTTTCTGGACAGTGACCCGATGTAACTGTTTATTGCGAACAATGATTCTGTAAATCCAAACCTTCAGAGGCAGCATCGGTAGCTAATAAAATCCTGACCGCAGAGGCCTGGGGACTAGCTTGAAAGGCAGCTTTGACCTTTTCCCGTTCCTCACTATTCATCCCTCCATACAAGGTCATTAGCCGTTGATCTTGACCCAAGCCCTGACTCAACAATAAATCTGCTAACCATTTCTGAGTCGCTCGGTATTCGGTAAAGATAATCACCCGCGAGGTTGACCATTGCTCCTGGGGCCGAATGTGGGTATTGAGCCAGGTCAATAATTCCTTCGCTTTACTGTCTGCGGTACGGGAAGCAATTTCTGCCCAATTTTTCAGCCAATTTAATAAGTCCTGTTCTTCCGCCGATAAGGGACGAAAAAGAGAGGTGGTCGTTTCTACGGCCTCGGTGCTGGATTCTTCGTACAAATCATCATCGGCAAATTCTTCGGCGATCGCCTCTATTTGTTGCCGTAAAATGCCGACTGTGGGCGGGGCTAATCGTCGCTCTTTTCTCTGGCTTTCTTTGAGGGATTTTTCATGGCATTGCAGAGTTGTCAAAAAGGCTTGGGGACAGGAAAACATCCGCTTTTTCAGCAGTTTTAAGACAAATTCCGTTGCCGTTCTTTCAATACCATCTTGGGCCCCCTGGGTGCGTAAACGGGTATAGGTATTTAATTTGCGGTTGGCTTCTCGTTCTTCCTCTGTATAAGCAACGGCGATCGCCTCTAAACACCGTTCAGGAAACCGAGGCGTTCCATCCCAATTAGGGGGTAATTCTCGCTTCAAGCGGCGCACCATGATCAACTGTAATTGTTTCGGATCGGGATCAATTTCTCTGGCGAAACGTTGGGAGTCTAGCAGTTCTAATAAAGCAGTAAAGCTCTCTTTGTATCCATTGTGGGGAGTTGCCGACAGAAATAGCTTATGTTCGCAATGGGGGACTAGGTAACGAATAGCTGCCGTGCGTTGTGAATCTACCGCATAATGACCGCCCCCCGATGGGGCAATATTATGAACTTCATCCACAATTAACAGATCAATCTGCCGAGGATAAATTCTATCCCCTTCCCTCGCTAAAGATTCTTGCAGTAACCGTAACGGGCGATCGCCTTTTGAAAACCAAATGCTACGAAATCATGGAGAGACAGAAAAAACGGTGTATAGTGGGGTTAATGCTCACCACTGAAGGGAAAAAGAATGCTTCAGGAGAACCCAAGCCGTCAAGACCCGGAAGAAGCAAAACTGCAACGATTACAACGGAGTCTGGTTTTTATCCCGATTATAGGAGCAATTCCTTCCCTCTGGCTCCTCTTTCCGTCGGCTCATAGACTAAAAAATCCTGAAATTCAAAACCAACAAAACCTCGCGCGTTTTTCCCTGGGTTTAACTTTCACCTGGTTAGCAATGTATAGTTTATT
>JAYKIP010000128.1:0-9389 GCA_035286205.1 Merismopediaceae cyanobacterium | reverse complement strand
TTTTCCAGGTTCTCCAGGTGTTCCGGGTTCTCCTGATGATGTATCGGATGGAATGGCTTTAGGATCAACTAATACATTAATTCCCATTAAGGCAAAAGGATTATTTCGCCCGGCGATTATTTCCTTACGACGTTGATCGGGAGGCGTGGAGGGAATAAGACCGATCGCCTTAAGATTGGTTGGGGACTTTTGGGGAGTGGGGGTTTTGGCCTGGGGACTGGGAGGCGGCGGAACCGGGGGCGTGGCCGTCGCATTGGGACTCACCGTTGGACTCGGACTGGGAGCGGGTTCACCGCCAGGGCCACCACATCCTGCACTGACGAACGTTAACAGAGAGAGAAGGATTAACGAGGGTCTTGTCTTCATAACCGTTTGGAGAAATTAGCCAACAGTAGATAACACGAAGGCGGAGGAGTGGAGGCCGGGAAAACCTGTTCCCTAGCTGTCTCTATCATATTAGTCCCTGGGTCTCGATTGACAAGGTTAACCCCGAATTCTTCACAAAATTTTTCACAAAGGGTTTAAAAATTTCTTGCCCGGTCTTTGTTTACCTTACTCCTGTCTTTACCCTTGGGGAAACATGGGAAAAATCTGAGAATGAATCAGCTATTCGTTCATATTGCGATAGGTCGCCACTGCCGAGGGGGAAATACTGTTCAAATAACGGAAGATCCAATATTTAAACACAGTGTCGAGAATCACAGGAAACGTGGCAATAAATAAGAAATTAAAATCGCGGTTTTCCGGTAAACCAAAATGACGCGCCAAATTTTCTAAAATCACCTCCCAACCGTGCGGGGAATGGAACCCCACAAACATATCGGTAAATAAAATAATGAGAAATGCCTTGGCTGAATCACTGAGACCATAGACCAATTCATCAATAAAGTCCTTAACAATTTCAATTTCCTGCCGACTGGTAAACAGCACAAAACAAAAAGCCATTAATGAGGCAAAATCTGCAAAAATATTGGCGATCGCATTGGCCCCCACCTGACGATAACTTTGAGAAATTTCCTGGGCCTTTTCCCGGACTTTTTCTTCAGTGGCTTCCGGCGACAGCTTTTCCCCTAACCCTAACAGACTGCGAAACCGTAGAGACTCCTCAAAATGTCGTAGCTCCGCTAAGGCTTCCTCTTCCATCGTTTGATTGAGAAACACAACTTCTAAATGACTATCAAAATATTTGGCGACAATGGGAGCAAGAAAAAAGGTCTTGGTTAACTGATGGGTTAACAAAGGAATGATGATCAACAGCAAGATAAACTTGACCGACAACGTGGTTTTACGGCGGGAATCTTGATATTGTTGTAAAACTTGATTTTCTGTGACTTCCGACGGGGGAGAAATCTCTTGCTTAATCCGGTTTAACGTCCGTAAAAATGAGCGGGGTAGAATCCCGGTTTTACGAGAAGCACTTTCCAGTTTTTGATTGGCTTCCGGTTCACGAATATAGCGAAAACTATCTTTTTGCTTTTGACGAGCTTTACGAGGATTAAACATAGGACGAGGAGGGGAGGGAGAAGATGCAGAAACCGAAGCCCCAGGCTCAAGAAAGTTATCATAGCGTTTTAAGATGGCTTCTAAATAGGCCAGGGTTTCTAAATAACGGCGGGCCTGGTCGGGAGTGAGGACAACATCGGGGGGAGTGGCCTCCACATTTTTTAAGGCACGAAAAAGACGACTCTTTTGAAACTGAATGAAGTGAGTTTGTAGAGTCTGTAAATCCGCTTGAACACGGTTAATCCAATAGGTGGTGGTCGGCGTGTCTTGCAACCCGGATTGAGCCGATACTTTTTGACCTTGGAAATACTGGTCTTCGATCGCCTGGATGGCCTGAGCCGCGGCCAGGGCTTTTTCCAGAGACCGTTCGGGGGAAATAAAGAACCCTTGGGGAAATAAAGACCACCAGGAATGAATCGCCATACCACCTGAATGCAACACGAAGAACGGCGGCCAAGAATCAAGACCAGAGAAAGCAAACAGGAAGTCGGGCGATCGGGAACAATTTTCCCGCACAATGGAATCTAGCAGTCACTGCCCTGGTCAATGCCGTCAAAAACCAAGGGTATCTTAGCAGATTAACTGAGGAGAAACGTGTCGCAGTTACCCATTTGGATTCAAGGCCCGTCACAAACCGGCAAAAGTCAACGTCTCTGTGACCATTTTCAAGCCTGGGCCAAGACCCAAACGCCCTATCCCTTAGTCAATCAGGCTTTGATTTTCGCCGCCAATGAAGCCACTCGACGACCCCTGGGCGATCGCCTCTTAACCGCCGTGCAAGGTTGTTATCCCGTACAATGTCAAACTTTTTTGGGGTTTATCGAAGCAGAAATCCTGCTATTTTGGCCGCTCCTCATTCAGCAAATCCCCGAACTCCCCCCTTTTCCCCTCAAACTTCGTCCCGAAACGGAACAGGCCCTGGCCCTAGAACATTGGGAAAAAACCCTGGGATGGCAAACCGCTCATTTTTCGCCGGATTTAACGGCACGGGTGGTGCGCGATAGCCTGGACTTAATGCAGTTGGCCGGGGCGGCGGGGATTCCTCCCGAAGAGATCCCGGAACGATTAAGCCTGGGGTGGCCCTCCGAACGGTTACGGGGTCTGACTCCTCAACAGTACGACCAATTTTTAGTCTCCTGGCGACAATATTGTTTACATAACGGGTTTTTGACCTACGGCTTAACCTACGAAGTCTATGGGCGGTATTTATTGCCCTATGCCCCCTATCAAGCCCAGTTAATCCAACGGTTTACCGCAATTTTTGCCGATGATGTGGATGATTACCCGGCGATCGCCAGGGATCTCATTGAATTTCTGCTAAACCAGGGAGCCTGGGGGGTGTTCACCTTTAATCCCGATGGTCAAGTCCGTTTGGGTTTAAATGCCGACCCGGATTATTTGGCCGGTTTAGTGACCCATTGTGCCCCGGTCATCCTCACAGCTTCGGTGGGGTTAGCTCCCCTGCTGGCTTCGGCGGTCTTAACCCTGGTGGCCGATCCCCTGGCCAATGTCACCCTGCCGGGGGTAGAAACCCTGCAAACCGTCTCTAGGGCCAAACTCCTGCAAGCCGTTGGCGATCGCCTGATTACTGCCCTCAAAGAAGAGGATATTCAACCCCAGGACATTGCCATCCTCGCCCCTGGCTTAGACGACGTGGCCCGCTATAGCCTGATGAAACATCTCAATCAAGCCGGGATTGACCTCACCCCCCTGAATGAACAACGCCCGCTCATTAGTGAAGCCTGGGTCAGAGCCTTATTAACCCTCTTGGCTTTGGTTTATCCCCACCTCGGTCGTTTTGCCCTACGGGAAAGTGTGGCGGAAATGCTGGTGGTACTCCGACAAACGCCAGATCCCAACGGTCAACTCATCCCCCAAATTGATCCCGTGCGGGCCGGCCTCTTAGCCGATGTCTGTTTTCAGCCCCATCCCGACCATCCTCAGTGTTTAGCCATAACCACCTATGGCCGCTGGGATCGTTTCGGGTATCAAGCCAGTCAGGCCTATCAAACCCTCGTTCATTGGATTCATCGCGCCCAGACCCAAATCGCCGATCGTTCCCCCCTCGATACTCTTTATCAGGCGATCGAAGACCTGATTCCCCCTCCTCGTTATCTCTCTTTTTCCCAACTGGCTTCTCTCCGGGAACTCATGGAAACCGCTCAACATTTTTGGGAAGTCGAAACCGAACGCCAGGGCCCCACCCCAGAACCCAGTTTCCTGCTCCTCGGTCGTTTCCTAGAACTATTGCGGCTCGGAACCATTAGTGCGAACCCGTCCCCCTTAGCCTCCTGGGGAAAAACATCTTCCAGTATTACCCTCGCTACCCTCTTCCAATATCGTTCGGCTCGTTTACAACATCGTTGGCACTTTTGGTTAGATGTCGGTTCCGATCTCTGGGCCAAAGGCGGGGCCGCCCAACTGTTAGCCGCTCCCCTCTTTCAACGACCCTGGACGGGAGAATTTTGGGATACCTCAGCCGAAACCCTAGCAGATCAAGCCCGTTTAGAACGTATTTTGCGGGATTTATTGGGAAGAGTCCGCGAAAAGCTATTTCTGTGTCACAGTGACTTAAATATTCGGGGTTTAGAGCAACAGGGGCCTTTACTGGGATTGTTAAGGTCTTGACAGTTTGCCCTCGTCGTCCTAACCCAAAAACAGATTGCACTTACCGACTTGATAGGGTATGATAAGGGGCTGTATGTCGTCAATGTTTAGACATTTGCTGGTGTAGCTCAGTGGTAGAGCAGCTGATTTGTAATCAGCCGGTCGCAGGTTCAAATCCCGTCACCAGCTTACGGTTCACCCAGGGATTCAGCCCGGTCGGAAGGTATGGGGCCTTGCCAACGTTGAAGGGGAACGCAATCAATACCGAGTTGATCTAAACTGCGAGCGACCACAAAATCCACTAAATCCTCAATGGTTTGGGGTTGATGATACCAGGCGGGAATGGCGGGAACGACTCTCACCCCGACTTCGGCCAGAGTTGTCAAATTACGAAGATGAATCAAGCTGAAGGGGGTTTCCCTGGGGACGATCACCAGAGGGCGATTTTCCTTTAATTGCACATCGGCCGCTCTTTCTAACAAGTCGGAACTTAACCCCGTGGCCAATTTGGCGACCGTACTCATGCTACAGGGGGTCACTAGCATTCCCTGGGTACGAAAGGAACCACTGGCAATCCCGGCCCCTACATCGGCGGCTCGATAACATCGTAAGGTTCCCCGGTCGAAAACCCCCGCCTGCGATCGCCAAAAATTAGTCTGTTGATCTGGTTCAGGGGGCATTTTGATCCCTTGTTCCGCTAACCACACTTGATAGGTCGCCTTAGACGCAACCAATTCAACGGTATAGTCCGCTTCCAATAAATATTTCAAAGTACGCACCGCATAAATTAAGCCAGAGGCTCCACTGACTCCTAAAATTAACGGTTTCATGGGATTAATGAAGATGAATAAGATTAAACAATTAGCCCTTCTAGGATTAAATCCTCAATCATTTGTAATCCCCTCGGATCGCCTAAGCGCAACAAGGCGGCCTTGGCATCTTCTTTGACCCCTAAATCCTCATCTTCGACCAATGCTTCTAATAACGCATCTACGGCAGTGGCATACACCACATTGGAGGGTAATTCTCGACAAAGCCGCCCGATCGCCCAGGCACAATTACTACGAATAGCCGCCATTCGATCCCGCCGGAGGGACTCAATCAGAGGGGGAATCGTGGCAATCACATCTTCATAATTTAAGCTGGCCACCTGGGGTAAACTACTGGCCGCCCATAATCTCACCGCCGAAATGTCGGTTTTTAAGGCATGGATTAACGCACTTAACGCCCGGCGATCGCGGCAGTTCCCTAATGCCCAGACGACTCCTTTTCGGACATAGCCATTCCAATCCGTATTTAATAGCTGGATTAACGGTTCAACGGCATCGGCCCTCGGATTACGCCCTAACCCATAGGCCGCACTGACCCGCACCAACGGACACACATCCTGCAATAAATTAATTAAAGGGGCGATCGCCCTCGGTTCCTCCAACTCACAAAAAGCCCTAGCCGCCAACATCCGTTGAGAAGCCTCCTGATGGGTCAACAACGCTAACATTTCATCAGGATCAGGGGGAGGGGCCGCCGTTAAAGCCTCAGCATCAAGCTGATCTAACGGATCCTCCAAATCAGCCTCAAGTAAGGAAACTTCGTTACGATTACGCATAGTGCCTAGATTAGCAGATTCGGTTCGCTCAACCAAGTCCAGGGTTTAGGACAGCGAACTGGCCAGGACATTGGGAGTTTCTTCATCTCCCTCCTCATCACGCTCCGGCGGACTCTGACGGGGTAAGACCACCGTAAAACAAGAACCTTGGCCGACCTGGCTTTCCACCTTCAGCTCTCCCCCATAGACCTCCACACACCGTTGCACAATCGTTAAACCCAAACCGGTGCCATTGATTTGATGGGCATTATCCGCCCGAAAAAACGGATTAAACAGTTGAGACAGAGCCTCCGGGGGAATCCCGATCCCCTGGTCTTGAATTTGAAACGTAACAGTTTTTGGCTCTACCTGAATACGGAAGTGAATCGGTTGTTGAGGTGGAGAATATTTCACGGCATTGCCTAGGAGATTATGAAAAATATGTTTCAGTAAATGTTTGTCCCACATTTCCATGCTTAACTGTCCAGTAAAAACCAAATGAATCGGATTTTCTAACGCTTGGGTTTGATTCAAGTTCGCGACAAGATCTTGACAAAATTGGTGCAAATCTAGGGGAATAAAATGACATTCCAGCTTGCCGGAATCCGCTTTTCCCAATAATAAAACTTCCGTCAAAAGCTGATCCATATCTTTAATGGCATTACGGATCATTTGAAAATAATTGAATTGCTGTTCCGCACTGAGTTTATCCCGACATTCTTCCAGAAGATCCGCCGACAATAAAATTGTATTTAACGGATTGCGAAAGTCATGGGAAATCATGGACACAAATTCCGACTTTAATTGGTTTAACGCCTGGGCTTTTTGCAGTTCCTCGCTTTGTTTTTTCATATCCGCTTCCAGGGATTGGTGTTCATTGCGGATTTTTTCTTCAGCTTGCTTGCGTTCAATGGCATAACACAGCGATCGCACTAGGGATTCCAGGGTCGCGTTGCGTTTCACTAAATAATCTTGGGCCCCGGCCCTCACGGCGGCTAGGGCTAAATGATCGTCATTGTGGTTGGTGAGGACAACAATGGGAATCCGGGGATTTTCTGCCAGGAGGGGATGAAGCGAATCCAAACCTTCACTATCGGGGAGGGTTAAATCTAACAAAATTTCATCAAAAGGCTCTGCCCGCAATTTTTGCAAGCCATCGGATAAACGCTGGACATGAACAATCTGAAAAGGATGAGACGTAGAGCCTTTCAGAATTTCTCGGAGCAGTCGAGCTTCCGCTAAGTTATCTTCGATGAGCAGGATCTTGATGTCGGTGGCTAAAGTCATAGGCTTACTGGCGGCTCTATTTCTTAGCATACTCCGATTTTTTCTTTCCTGACAGGTTAGGGGCATGGCTGACTACATCATTGCTCTTTCTAGCCAGTCGAAGATCTGATCCAACTGTCCTAAGTCCACCAGACCATATTGCCACAGTAAAATCGGGAGTTCGGAGGGGGTTGCTTGAATACGACTCACGGCTAAATGAATTTGCTCGGCCGTGAGATTCAGATCTTCTTGTAGGAAAGTGGTGAGAGGCTCCAACATGGCTAGGGGGATTGCTTAACGGCGAAAGGGAGGGGTTGGGTCAGTGATGCGGACGGGAATCGCTTGATAAGCTTTCTGCTCAGAGTTTTGGCTGGGACGAAAGACCCACAGGCAGACTGCGAGAATAGCACAAACAACAGTGACGATCATTATTTGGATTTCCCTTTGTAAATTTATGTAAACAATCTTAACGAAATTGATCGGTCTTGACAATGGCAGTCCAACCGGGTTATCCCCTCAGGGCGATCGCCGGCAGAAGGGAAAACGTCCCAACCGCTGATGAATGAAGAAAAAAGCTTGCTATGGCAGGAAGCAGATAGGGGAACCGCTTTCACCTTGCCCCCATTAAACAAAATTCAGACCGGGAAAGATACCGTAAACCTACGATGCTTGGGGCGATGCGGTGGGGGAATCTGGAAGAATTTACTCAGAATGGAGGGGGAATTTTGGCCATTGTCACGTTTTGTAACGCTTCCTCAGAATTGGTAATATCCTTAAAAACCTTAAAAAAAGTCAAAATTGGCCGTTCCGTTGGGCAAAAGCAGAGTAAACTAAACCCTGAGATGCTTTGCTGACTTCATTGCGAACGCCCCTATGTCCGAATTTGATACCGGACTGCCTAGTACAAGGCTTGTCCAAAGTTATATCAAAAACCAACAGACCTTAGAAGTTAGACTAAGTACTAACGAAGTACTGGTTGGCAAGTTGCGCTGGCAAGATCCCCAGTGTTTTTGTTTGGTGGATGCGTCGGAGCAAGCGATTCTGATTTGGCGACAGGCGATCGTGTCTTTACAGATAAAGGACTAGCCTTTTCAGCGTGCGTTAATCCATTACCTTAATTTTATTCAGCTTCTTTTCTCTCTTTTTGCCCATAGACATGAGTATTCAAGACATTGTTCAACAGGCCCTCAGTGACGGTTATTTAACCCCCACCATGGAAGCGGAAGTCGGACGCATTTGTGAAGGGGCGGCGGAGTTATCCCTAGAGGAGTATATGGCCCTGGATCGCCTCATGGGATGTTTGCTCAGTGGGGAAGTGGTGGCCATGCCCCATAAACAATTTATTAATGTGATGGAAGAGTTGGTGGTAACCGAGGTGATTAGTCAGGTGGCCCATTGGAATAATGCAAAACTGAAAAATTCCAACCCGGACGAGCCGGAACTGGATATTGCCGATATTGCCGCCTATGCCCTGAATCGTTTACCGCCTCTTTATGCCACTTCAGAAGAGGGAGCCAATTACCAACGGGAACGAGCTTCTCAGGATTTACTGCCCTTAATTCAAGACCAGGTGAAGGAAGGACTCCATCGTTTCCTTGAGCGCCCGAATTTGCCGGATCGCAATCCGCTAAGTTTGGAAAATCCCAATCGTAAGGATATTCTGGCGCAATGGAGTGTGTGGTTAGAGTCCTTTGCTCCCCAATAGTCCAGATGGAGATCAGGAGCGCAACGGAGTTAGACCAGAAGGAAAAAACAACCGAAAACCGGCGGGGGCAACCTTAATTTTGGGGAACCTCAACGCTTTCACTGGCCGAATGTTCTACCCATAGCGGTTGAATAACAAAGGGTAAATTCGCGCCTTCGATCCCCTTAAGAATGTGTTTAGGAGTCTGTTCAAACAGAATAAAGAGAGGACAAATTTCATCGGCTTCCGCACTAAACATATGTTGTTGCTGACTGGGCATCAACCATTCGTATTCCTTGTCTAAATACCGTTGACAATTACGCCAGCGCATTAATAATTCAGAAAATTCTTCGTTGGGACGATGGATAAAAATTAAAATTTCGGCTCCCAATTTGACCTGCCATTCGGGATCACACATTAAAACCGCTAATTCACAGGGGAGGGGTATGGCTTCCGGATTGCCGCTTGCTGGGCCCTCCAGTCCTTTGGGAGGCCGGACTCTGACCAGGGGAAAGGGAATGGTAATTAAACTTTGTTCGGGACGACGAAGGCTAGGGAGTTTTTCCAGGTAGGGCCGATATTGACGTAATAGGGCGATCGCCCCCTCTCGACTGCAATAGTCAGCTAGGAAAAATTCATAGTCGGACTGTTTGACGGCCATACTCAGGTCAATGATAAACTCAGGTTAACACCCTCCCCATCTCCAGGGTCAGGATTCCTAAACCTCACAACTTAGGTTTCTGG
>JAYKIP010000127.1:0-2510 GCA_035286205.1 Merismopediaceae cyanobacterium | reverse complement strand
TGATGGACATCATAGAAGGATAAACCCGTTGTCGGTTCATCAATAAGATATAACGTTTTGCCCGTAGCCCGCCGCGATAACTCCGTTGCTAACTTGACCCGTTGAGCTTCCCCACCGGATAAAGTCGGAGCCGATTGACCTAACGTTAAATAACCTAACCCCACATCTACCAACGTTTGTAAACGACTCACCGCACGGGGAATATTTTCAAACACTTTTAACGCTTCTTCCGCCGTTAACTCTAATATATCGGCAATGGAATAACCCTTATATTTCACCTGCAAAGTTTCACGGTTATATCTGGCCCCCTTACACACATCACACTGCACATAAACATCCGGTAAAAAATTCATTTCAATCACATTGACCCCTTGACCACTACAGGCTTCACAGCGTCCTCCCTTCACATTAAAGGAAAATTGTCCGGGTTTATAACCCCTCGCTTTGGCTTCAATGGTTTGGGAAAAAATCTCTCGAATCGGATCAAAAACTCCCGTATAAGTTGCCGGATTGGAACGAGGAGTCCGACCAATGGGCGATTGATCAATCACAATCACTTTATCAATGTCTTCTAATCCTTGAATTTGACCTAAATGTTTGGGAAAGGGAACCTGTTTGGTTAAATGATGTTGCAAGGCGGGATACAGTAATTCATTAATTAACGTGGATTTCCCCGAACCAGAAACCCCCGTCACAGAAAGTAATTTCCCCAAAGGAATTTCGACTTCTAAATTTTTCAGATTATTTTGACAGCAACCTTGCAATTTTAAAGCGTAACCATTCCCTTCTCGACGATTTTCGGGTGTGGTGATCGCCTCTCGACCGGAGAGATAAGCTCCTGTTAAGGAACGTTGCGACTGGATGAGGGTTTCTAAATCCCCTTGACACACAATTTCGCCGCCATGAATGCCCGCTTTTGGCCCAATATCTACTAAATAATCCGCATGACGAATCGTATCTTCATCGTGTTCAACCACAATTAAAGTATTCCCCAGATCCCGCAATCTTTTTAACGTATTTAATAACCGGTCATTATCCCGTTGATGCAGACCAATACTGGGTTCATCTAAAACGTATAAAACCCCCGTTAAACCGGAGCCAATTTGGGTAGCTAAACGAATACGTTGGGCTTCACCACCCGATAGGGTCATGGCCGCTCGGTCTAAACTGAGATAATCTAAACCCACATCTAATAAAAATTGTAAACGGGAACGAATTTCCTTTAAGGCTAATTCGCCAATTAAAGCTTGACGCGGGGTTAAAGTCAGGTTTTCTAGGCGTGCTAAACTTTCTCGAATGGGAGGATTGGTTAAATCGTGAATGCGATATTGTCCTAATCGTACTGCTAGAGCTTCGGGTTTTAAGCGTAATCCTTGACAGGTTTCACAGGTTTGGTCAACAATATATTTTTCTAATTTTTGTTTAATGACTTCTGAGGTGGTTTCCTGATAGTTACGCTCTAATAGATTCAGAACGCCAATAAATTTACGGTAATAACCTTTGCCCTGATGATAACGGGATTCTTCATCAAACCAAACCGGTTCGTCACTGCCGTAGAGTAAAATATTTTGTTGTTTGGTGGTTAATTTATGCCAGGGAGTGTGTAATTCAAAACCAAAGGCTTGGCCTAAACTATACAGTAAGGATAAATAATAGGAATTATCTTTTTCTGACCAGGGGGCGATCGCCGTATAAAGGGGTTGTTTGGGATCGGGAATTACTAAATCGGCGGAAAAGGTACGATGGGTTCCTAAACCATGGCAATCGGGACAGGCTCCGTAGGGAGAATTAAAGGAGAATAAACGGGGAGATAATTCATCCATGACAGCCCCATGGTCAGGACAGGCAAAGTTTTCGGAAAAAACGATTTCTCGGCTAGGGGGTAAACTATAAAGCTGGGGGCTTTCGGCGGCTTTTAAAGTAGGATTGGATGTGTCTAATTTTTCGGGATTGGGGGATTCTCCTACACTTAAAATGTCAATAATAGCAGTTCCTTCAGCTTGTTTTAGGGCGGTGGTTAAGGAATCCGCTAATCGTTCTTCTAAGCCCGGTTTTTGAATTAAGCGGTCAATGACAATTTCAATATGATGAACATGATTTTTATCCAGTTCAATATTATCGGTTAATTCCCGGACTTCCCCGTTAATTCTGACCCGTACAAATCCCTGGGAAGCTAAACTGGACAATAATTGTTTATGGGTTCCCTTTTTGCCCCTTACGACGGGAGCTAAGATTTGAAATTTTGTTTTTTCGGGTAATGCGAGAACGCGATCGCACATTTCATCGAGGGTTTGCGGTGCAATATTGCGGTCACAATGGGGACAATGGGGAATGCCGGCCCGCCCAAAGAGTAATCGCAAATAATCATAAATTTCGGTCACTGTACCAACCGTAGAACGGGGATTATGGGAAGTAGATTTTTGGTCAATGGAAATCGCCGGGCTTAAGCCTTCAATGGCATCCACATCGGGTTTATCTAATTGCCCCAAAAATTGGCGAGCGTAGGCACT
>JAYKIP010000126.1:0-5526 GCA_035286205.1 Merismopediaceae cyanobacterium | reverse complement strand
ATAACCCTAATGTTCATCCGGGATCAATGAAGCCACACTGGTCAAGGAAAAATCTCGAATCGCATTTAAGGCCACAGAAAATAATTGTTGAGGACGAAAATCATCTTTAATTAATCCCCAAATTCGTTGGACTTCGGAGGTATGTAACCGCTCATCTTCCGTTAAGGCTAACAAAATTTGACGACGCAGGTATAAACCCTCATCGGAAAATAGGTATTGAAACCCAAGGCGAGCAGTGGGGATCAAATCAAATTTATTGTCAGACCGGGCGATCGTAATCATATTTTCCAGGCGTTGCCACTGGAATTTATCATCTTTAAAAAGAACATTGAGTAATTGCCGACGCAGTTGGGGAGATTCTCCTGTCAGTAACCGGCGAGCCACGTAGGGATAGGCCACCTCCACAATTTTGAAATTGGGATCAAGACTTAATGCCGAACCTTCCTGGGTCACCAAAGAACGAATAATCAGCGCAAATTTCGCCGGTACGCGGAAGGGATATTCATACATTAATTCTGAAAATTCATCGGTGATGGTTTTAAAATTAAAATCGCGCACACTTTGCCCCATGGCCTTCCCTAACACCTTTTCTAGGGCCGGCACAATGGCTAGAATATCCGTATCTGCGGTTAAGAAGCCCAGGGAAACAAAATCATCGGCTAAAGCTTTGTAATCCTTATTAATTAACTGCACAATGGAACTGGCTAAAATCTCCTTAGTGTGTTCTTCCAGTTGATCCATCATGCCAAAATCAATATAAGCCATCCGTCCATCCAACGTCGCAAATAAATTACCCGGATGGGGATCGGCATGGAAAAAACCATGTTCTAATAGTTGCCGTAAACCGGAGGTGACTCCAATTTTAACAATCTCGTTGGGATCAATGCCCGCCGCCCGGATTTTGTTGGTATCGTTTAAGCGAAAGCCATTAATCCATTCGAGCGTCAAAACTTTTGTATTGCTATACTGCCAATAGATAACAGGAACTTGAACTTCCGGATCATCGTGGAAGTTTTCGGCAAACTTTTCGGCGTTTCGTCCTTCCTGTAAGTAATCAATTTCTTCAAATAATTTAATCCCAAATTCATCCACAATCAGGGTTAAATCATGGCCTAAATTTAACGGCAAATATCGAGCAAAATGTTTTGCTCCCCAGCGCATCAAATATAAATCCAGGGTTAGAACGGGACGCAAGTTGGGCCGTTGCACTTTGACGGCGACTTCTTCCCCGGTATAAAGTACCGCCCGATAAACCTGCCCTAAGCTGGCCGCCGCAACAGGATGGGGAGAAATTTCTCGGTAAGCCTCATTGATTTTTAAACCTAACTGCTCTTCAAGGATTTGGAAGGCTAATTGATTATCAAAAGGCGGTAGTTGATCCTGTAATTTAATTAATTCTTCTAAAAAATCTCGCCGCACTAAATCGGGACGGGTAGATAATGCCTGCCCCACTTTAATAAAGGTCGGCCCTAACCGGGTTAACAGTTCCCGTAGTTCACTCGCTCGCTTAAATTTCTGGATTTCCTGTTGGCCTTGCCAGTGATCCCATTGTAGATGCCAGAGAAAGATCGCAAAGGAAAAAACAATCACCAAGGCTCGCCAAATAACTTGCCAAGGCCGACGGTTATAGTGATAGGCGATCGCCTCAGCATTGTAGCGGGTCAACCTTTCCAGCGCCACAGGGCGGTTCTCAGACAAAGGGACAGGGGTATTCACAGGCGTTTTCAACAGGAATCCAAGAAATATTAAGGGACGGTATAAAAAACTACATTTTTCTTAATATTAACTTAAGAAATTCCTGAGAGTATAGGTGAGTCTGTCACTCTGGGGCTTATTTGTGACAAATCTTTACAATCCGCCAGGGAGGATCGAGAGTATCTTTACCGCGTCGCCTGATTAACCAAGGCCATGACATCGCTACGACTCAGTTTATCTTTCCCTAGAGCCAAGACTTCTAATGTGCCATAGGCTAAAGTCAGGGGAATTTTACAGAATTTGAGGGCCGGGCCATTGGGTAAGGATTTGGTATATTGATCCGCCAGTTGGAGGTTGCGCCGGGCGTATTGGTGCATATCCGCCACGCTCCAGCCCTTGGGAAAGAAACTGACTCCCCGTTGTAAATCCTCTCGATAGTTCCGCACAATGTTCACCGCTTGCAAACCGCGACCAAAGCCGATCGCCTCCATCCGATTGGTTTGGGTTCCGTCATGCCAAGCCCAGAGATCCGATAACAGCAACCCGACGGCTCCCGCCACACTGAAGGTATATTGATCCAGATCCGCCTCAGTTTCAATTTCCCAGTTCGTTGTTGACCAATTGGCCATCCGGTCTGCCATAGACGCTGTGGCATCCCAAATACGCGGGGCGATCGTCTCTGGGGCTAACAAAGCCCATTCCCCTAGTCGCAGGGTCACGTCCGGTAAAATGCCGCGATAGGCTGTCAAACCCTGGGAAAAATCCTCTAGAGTCGTGTGTTCCGTGCCCGACTGGAGGTTCAGGCTCATTTGGCGGAGAATTTTGGCTTTAATAAAATTGTCTAGGTCAGGATGGTCTTCCACTTCATCAATGGCTCGCATACAGAGGTAAGCCGAAGCCACCGCCTCCAACAGCCCCGTTGGTAAAATACTGATGGGAATGTAAAATGTCCGACTGGTTTGTTTTAAAACCTCTAGGGCATTACGACGCAGATCCATGCACTTAGCTCCTCACACCAAACTTAGGGAATAGCATACACGCTACTAATCGAGAGATCCTGATTCTCGCAGGAAGTTCCTGAACATTATGTCAGTTTTTCTGCTGTGGATGAGAACATCCTCTCAAATTTCTGAATTGATGCGAGTCTCCTGCCCCCAAAACAGACTTGTGGTTAGCCCTTGTCAAAATGACGATTATCGGTGTAGGATAAAAACTTGTGAATTTCGGGGCGTAGCGCAGCTTGGTAGCGCACCACTTTGGGGTAGTGGGGGTCGTGGGTTCAAATCCCGCCGCTCCGATGCAATGTAAACTTTGATTTTCCTGAGTTTGAAGGCTCAGCTTTCTTCTAGGGGCAGTATTGCCATGATCTTAATTTCTGGGATGTTACCCGGCGATCGCCTTTCTGCGACAAAGCCTAGAATAGGAGCATACTCAGCCGAACGAGAATAATCGGGATGACTCCAGTGATTAATCAATCCCCACCGCTCTCCTTAAACTTACCGGCGCAACTCTGTCTGAAGGTGACCCCGGAACAATTTGCGAGTTTAGCTAGGGTTAATCGAGAATTAAGATTAGAACGAACGGCAGCCGGAGACTTAATTGTGAATCCCCCAACGGGCGGTGAGTCAGGTCATCGCAACGCTAAAATCATTACTCAACTGGGTGTGTGGAGCGAGGCAAATGAAAGTTTAGGAGAGGCTTTTGATTCCTCAACGGGGTTTGAACTACCGAATGGAGCGAATCGCTCGCCGGATGCGTCTTGGGTCAGCCGAGACCGTTGGGAGTCCCTGACTCACTCAGAACAAGAAGGCTTTATTCCCCTCTGTCCCGATTTTGTGGTGGAATTGCGTTCCAAAAGCGATCGCCTCAAAGATTTGCAGGCCAAAATGCAGGAGTATCTTGATAACGGGGCCCGGTTAGGCTGGCTCATTGATCCTTTGAATCAACGGGTAGAAATTTATCGTCCAGGGAAAACCATCGAAGTTTTAGAAAATCCCAGTACATTATCCGGGGAATCAGTGTTACCGGGATTTACCCTCTCTTTAAAACGTATTTTTTCGCCTTAAAGTGTATCCTGATATTCTTGCAAAAGAGCCAAAATATCGGCTAATTGTCGTCGGTGGAGATTGTTGGGGTTAAGGAGGAATCGGATGATTGCAGTACGGTATCGAGTTTCGATTCAAGTTCGGCGAGTCTCGCGTTCTGTTGTCTCAAGTCGTTCAATCGCTGTTCGTGCTGAATCTTCTTCTCTTCGTCGAGTTTCCTGTTCTTTTCGTTGAGCATCCTCATTGCGGCGTTGTATTTCCTCAAGTCGGACAAGCCCCCGTAGGAGTTGATCCAAGACCACCACCGAGAAAGTAAGCCCGGCGAAGAGGAGTCCGGCCCATTGGGGGATGATGAGTTGGTCGTTTTTAAATGCGAGGGTGTCATAGCTAAGGAAAACTCCGGTTAAAAAGACCAATAGGGCGGTCAGGATAGCGATAAAGGTCTGAAAAGCGGGCATAACGGGTTTGCGGCAATAGTTTCATTTTAGCGTTGGCTTAAAGAGATTTGCCCTAACCGTCAATTCCCCTATAATCCTCATCCAACAACTGCTCTACTGTCAAAGGACAAACTAAGGGACACTCTTATTTGTTAGGTTTATTTGTGCTATTTCATGTCAAGGGATTTTCTTTGATGGCGACCTTACCCATCAGTTAGCGAGGAGGTAGCGAGAAATTAGCAAACTTTTGTTTATCTTGAATCATAATTTTACCCCCTCTTTGATAGTTCACAACTTCCTTTAATTGTTTGAATAGCCGTACACATTCTTCGTAACTGACCCCAATGCTACGGGATATTTGACTGTAATTTAATGAGATATTTAATAGCTCCTTATCTTTTAAAGAAGATACTCCGTGATAACTATAATAATACTGAAGGAGTTTCACTAATCGTATAATTGGCTTCTCTGTAATTAAACCTTGTACCGTATTGTGCAGTTGTTGTAGCCTATCGTTATACACCGATAATATATTAAGGCTAATTTCTGGGACTTGAGCAATTGCCGCCAAGAGAGCCTCCCGTTCAATCGTCAAGACTTGGGAGGGATGGAGGCACACAACCGTCGCTGGAGCCATGCCATTCCCGAAAATCGCAGAAGCCGCAAACAGTTCTCCCCCTGAAATTAAACGGATAATGGCTTCCTTGCCCGTAATGGCAGAGGCTTTTTTGATTTCTAGCTTCCCCGCTATCAAACAATATAGTTTATGAGGAATTTCCTCGCCTTCACGCATAATAATCTCTCCTGGCCGATACTCCTGCCAATAACTGAACGGTAACAGAGCATTGATCTGAAGAGTATCCAAGTTGCGGAAGACCGTGATTGTTTGCAGTTGAGAGGCGGAAGCGCAACCTTGAAAAATCATAAATAGGGCTGTGAATAATAACCTCGATAATCTTAACAGAAATTTACATTCAACATGATATAAATCATGGAAAGAATCAAAAGGGGATGATATACTCAAGTTATTGAGTTGCGGTCAGCAATCAAGGGAGTATCCCACTTAACGCAATCCAATCATTAAGTTATTGGTTATTGGCTTGTACAAAGTATCAAAAATCAATCATTCTCTAGCACCCTAGCTTTTTGTTTTCCGCGTACTATTCGCTACCTTTGATTCTGTATTTTAGGAGGCATAACAGTCATGATGACGACTACAACCCGTTCTTTACTCTTGACCGCCACCGCGATCGGCTCTGCCTTAGCTCTTAGCACCACCCTGGGGGTTAATCCTGCCTCAGCAGGAACTGCTACGTCTAACTTAACTGTCAGCGCTGCGGTAAATCCGT
>JAYKIP010000125.1:0-6599 GCA_035286205.1 Merismopediaceae cyanobacterium | reverse complement strand
CCTTATCCACAAACGCATTACGGAGGGCCCGGCCCGGCAATCCGACGGGGCTAGAGATAATCACCACGTCTTCCGGTTTAGCTTGTAGGTGAAACTCTTTATAGCGAATATCGGCATCACATTCATGGGTGGTAATAAAGCGAGTTCCCATTTGTACGCCCTTGGCCCCCAAAGTCATAACTCGATCAATATCCTGCCGATCCCATACCCCACCCGCCGCAATAATCGGGATCTCTTCTCCCCATTCTTGCTTGACATAGGCGACTAATGCGGGAATCACCTGGTCTGCCTCCAGGGAGCGATCGCCAAGTTCTTCCCGTTTCGCACCGAGATGTCCCCCCGCTGAGTTGGGATTTTCCACCACAAAGGCATCCGGTAACCGCCCATAGTTCCGTTCCCACTTCCGACAAATGACCCGCGCCGCCCGCAGAGTGGAAATAATCGGGACAAGAGCCACATCGGGGTAATCGGTAGCATATTCAGGCAATTGCAGGGGCAAACCGGCTCCCGAAATAATCAGATTGATTCCTTCTGCCACCGCCGTCCGAACCAAAGTTTCATAATCCTGGGCCACCACCATCGCATTAATCCCTAAAATTCCCTGGGGACTTAAGGCACGGGCTTTTTGAATTTCATCAATGAGAGCCAGCCGATTGGCCTCAAAAAACTGTTCTCGTCGTTTGCCCACATTGGCCTGAGTGATGTCGAAATAGGGAGAATTTAGCCCCAGTCCCACTGCGGAGATAATCCCAATACCGCCAGCGTTAGCCACCGCCGCCGCCAGATGGGCCCCAGAAATGCGAATGCCCATGCCGCCCTGAATAATGGGGTAGCGGGCTGTATGCTGACCGATTTGTAGAGAGGGTAATGACATCATTCAAAATTATTCCGTTGGATTTCACGCCATCCTTATTATACCCATATAACGATTAAGTTGAGAATGTCGGCTCTCTGCTCTACCTCTCCAGGAAGAGTTTGTCCCCCAAAGGCGGCATTTGTGCCTATGTAGTTATAGAGTGGAATATACCCACCGAATATTAAAACAATCCAGGGAGAAGCTGATGTCGCCAGTCCAGAACCCACCCACCATTGATTTTCACAGCGATCGCTATCGTGAACCCTTTAGCCGTATTAATGGCATCGTGATCGAAGGAGAACAGGAAGCCTACGAAAATTTTCTGAGTTTGGCCCAATTATTGCCAGAGCATCAAGAGGAGTTGACCCGTTTAGGACGGATGGAATTTCGTCATCGGAAAAGTTTTGAAGCCTGTGGTCGTAATCTCAACGTCATCCCGGATCAGGATTTTGCCGAAGCTTTTTTTGCGGATTTACGGCAATTATTCCAGGAGGCGGCCAAGGCCGAAAAAATTGCAAGTTGTTTATTGATTCAGTCTTTAGTGATTGAATGTTTTGCGATCGCCGCCTATCACAATTACATTCCCGTAGCCGACGATTTTGCCCGAAAAATTACCGAGACAGTGGTGGCGGATGAATATTTGCATCTCAATTTTGGCGAGGTTTGGTTAAAGGCTCATTTTGCCGAAGTTAAAGGAGAATTAGAAGCGACCAATGCTCAAGTTTTACCGATCATTTGGCGAATGCTCAACCAAGTAGAGACCGATGCCCAAGGTATTGGTATGAATAAACAAGCTCTTTTAGAAGAGTTTATGGGGCGTTATGGAGAAGCCTTGCATACCATTGGGTTTAATAACCGCGAAATTCTGCGATTATCGGCCCAGGGTTTAAAACGGTGTTAAATTGGCTCGGTTTCTAAACAATTCTCTAAGCTGTTCATTATCTAAACTGCATACAGGCAAAGGGTTTAAGCCCCTTGTTACAAAGCTTTCAGAAAAATCACTATGCAATTTAAATTCGCAACAGCTTAAGACAGTTAAGACCTTAAAAATTGGCGATCGCTGTTTAAAAAGGAGGAAGGGGCCGAGTGACCCAATCCGGAGGACATCGGACGGAGAAACTAAGCCCCTAATCCGGCAAAGGGCAACCATTCAACACCTTAAACGGCTACAGCAACCACTTCTTCTAATAAAGAGGCGATCGCTGGGTCTTGATAGGAACCTTTTTGATGGGTAATGCGTACCGCTTCCACTAACTTGTCAATGGGAGCATCCTTGAGGCAAAAGGCATCCACTCCCACCTCTAAAGCTTTGCATAAAATAGACAGTTGATCCGGGCTAACTAAGACCAGAATTTTTGATGGAATAACGTAGGAACCCGCCTGAACCTTACGGGCCGAGCGAATAAATTTCACCAGCGACATATCCGGTAAGGACGCATCAATAACCGCCACATCCACATCAATGGATTCCAATAAAACTAAGCCCGTTTCCCCATTCGTTGCTTCACTGGCCACCTCAATTCCGACTTGAGCGCGAAGACTGGTGCGTAAATCTAAACGGGTTTGTTGATCCGCTTCCACCACTGCCACTTGAATGACATCATGGACAACCTGTTCTTTAACGTAGGCATCCGTTAAAGCCAAATCATTGGGCGCACCACAGGCGGAAATTGTGCCAACAAAATCCACATCGGCTGACCCCACCATACTGCTCTTAATTTGGGCCATTTGTTCAGGAGACAAAATCCGCGCTTCATCAAAGCCAAATTCGATCTCAGTATGCAAGCCTTTTTGCTTAACCCGATTCAAATTGTAGAAACGTTTATTGAGAGTGGTTTTCACAAAAGCCCAGAGGCAACCTAATAAATAACGCCGTTTAAAGGGGTCTTTTTCAAACCAATATTCTAAAAATTTCCAGGAATAAAAACGGGCATAATTCCGCAGAACGCCTTTTAGCACTTCTTCCCGTGTCATGTTATCGGGTTTAATAATCGGCGTGACAAAATTGTAATGGGAATAATCCCGAATTTCGACCTTATCCTGCAAATCTTGAAAGAGTTCCGCAAAGGGCCAGGGCGTGTACATATTCCAGTTGGTCATATCCGCCTGCCAATCCCTAGCCATTCGATAGGTTTCTTCGATGGTTTCGGGGGTTTCACTGGGAAGCCCCATAATGAATTGAACTTCGGCTAAAATGCCATTTTCTCGTAATAGTTTAACTGCTCGTTTATTATCGGCAATGGTGGTTTCTTTACGGAATAAGTTCAGATTTAATTGGGCGGCGGCTTCTGTTCCTAAGGAGACATGAACTAAACCTGCTTGACGATAGAGAGCTAACTCTTTTTCATCCCGTAAAATATCCGTAACCCTTGTATTAATGCCCCAATGAATGCCTAAATCTCGTTCAATTAATTCATGGCAAAGGGCCATAAAGCGGGATTTATTAATGGTCGGTTCTTCATCGGCCAGAATAAAAAATCCTACGTTATGATCTTTGACTAACCGTTCAATTTCATCCACAAAATGTTTGGGCGATCGCGAGCGATATTTGCGCCAGAATTTCCACTGGGAACAGAAACGGCAACGGAAGGGACAGCCCCGCGAATAGTTAGGAACGGCAACCCGCACGTTTAAGGGAGTATAGATATACTTTCCCCAGTCTAATAATGTCCAATCCGGGGTCAGGGTATTCAAATCTTTGATCGGCGGATGGGCAGGTGTTGCAACCACTTTCCCTTCTTCTAAAAAGGCAATCCCCAAAATATTGCGGCGTTCCTGTTGATCGGTTCCGTCGGCGATCGCCCGTAGCAAATTAACGGTAATTTCTTCCCCTTCCCCACGAATGATGTAATCCACCCAGGGAGCCTCATTCAGCACTTCCCGATACATATAGGTCGGATGCACACCCCCCATGATCGTCTTAGCCTGAGGACAGACAGTTTTGACAATCTTCAGGGTCGTTTGGGACTGATAGATCATCGGGGTAATCGCCGTACATAGCACCACATCGGGGTCATACTGCTTAATTTGCACCGCCAACGCCACATCGTCAATGTAGTCGCACATGGCATCAATAAAGCGAACCTCATTAAAGCCGGCGGTCTTCAAAGCTCCCCCGACGTAGGGAACCCAACTCGATGGCCAATTACCGGCAATTTCCGCACCGCCAGAGTGGTAGTTGGGCTGAATCATCAGGATACGCATCGTTATCTTCCTGCCTAACCAAAAACGTCATTCAATCATTCTATAGCTACTGAGTGATGAAAGAGGGAAATGCTTTGCATAACTTAACAAAGCCACTTAACGCCTTCCCCCTCGGCAAGAAGGTGATTGATCCGGCTCCTATTAGGGACTCATTTCTGCTTTGAGTTTGGCGGGATTCACGGATTTCTGCTTAAAAATTTGCGCTTTCCAGTTCGCTAATACCTGTTTTTCAAAAGGCTGTCCCGTTAACATCCGATGCCAATATAACCAGGGCAACAAATAGACTTTGACCAACCACATCAGATAACGTTCCTTCGTCGGCTCCAAAAAGAAGGAAGAAATTGGCTTTTTCCGATAGTTAAACTCCGCCATCATCACCGCGTTATAGCCCGTAATCACAGGACAGCAGGTATAACCGTCATACTTAGCTGTGAGTGGTTGAGATTGCAGGAGAGATAGAATATTGGCCACGACCACAGGAGCTTGACCCCGCACGGCCGCCGCCGTTTTAGAAGTGGGTAAAGAGGACGCATCCCCCAGGGCAAAAACGTTACTGTAACGTAGATGTTGCAGGGTTTCTGGATGCACTTCCACCCAACCACCGGGGGTAGCATCGCTTAAGGGACTTTGTTTAATAAAATCCGGCGCACTCATGGGCGGGCCAATGTGCAGTAAATCGTATTGAAGACAAACTTCCTCTTGACCCTGCTCCGTTCTTCGTTCAAAAATGGCTTCCCGGCGATCGCCCCGCACTGCCTTAAGATTGTACTGATAATTAACCGTAATATTTCGACGTTTGATCACTTGCTCTAAAACCTGGGCATATTCTGGCACGGTAAACAGTTTGGTATCTGCCGTACAAAACATCACTTGGGTCTGGGTTCCGACTCCGCTTTTTTGCTGAAAAATATCGTCAGCCATATACATAATTTTTTGGGGCGCTCCCCCACATTTTAAAGGCGTTGCCGGATAGGTAAAAAGGGCAGTTCCTCCTCGAAAATTTTGAATCAATTCCCAGGTATAGGGAGCGCAATGTTTGGCATAATTACTCGTTACCCCATTGCGACCCAGGGTTTCTGGTAATCCTTCAATTAAATGCCAATCAATTTGAATGCCAGGACACACAATTAAAATTTCATACTGAATCTTTTTTCCCTGGGCCGTTGTTAAACAATGATGGTCAGGATCAAGATTAACTACTCGGTCTTGAATCCAGCTTGCTCCTGGCGGAATAAAGGATTTTTCTGGACGAACCCGTTTGGGCTGTTTTTAAAATCCCTCCGCCAATTAATGTCCAACCGGGTTGATAGTTATGTTCACTAGACGGTTCAATAATAGCAATATCTAATCCTGGAGACTGCAAACTTAATTGATTAGCCACCGTTAGGCCAGCAGTACCACCTCCAATAACAACAATCTGATGGCTGTGATTTTGGTAATTCACTATCGCTTTACCTCATAATAATTAAAAATTAATAAAATGGCGATCGCCGCCTACACTCTCCAGCGTAATCTGTCCCTAGCATTCCAACCTAAAGAACATTGAGAGGAATTTTGAGATAACGAATACCATTCCCCTCCGGTGGCGGTAACTGGCCCGCTCGCATATTCACTTGTAAAGAAGGAAAAATTAAATTAGGAACCTCTAAATTTTTATCCCGTTCGGTACGAAAACGAATAAACTCTTCCGCCGTAATCCCCTCTTGAATATGGACATTATTTGCTCGTTCTTCGGCCACCGTTGTTTCCCATTGATAGACCTTTCGCCCCTCAGGTAAATAGTCATGACACATGAACAAACGAGTCTCCGGGGGTAAATTAAAAAGCTGACGAATAGAATCATATAACGTCGCCGCACTCCCCCCCGGAAAATCAACCCTGGCTGTCCCATAATCGGGCATAAATAGTGTATCTCCCACAAAAGCCGTATCCTCTAATAAATAAGTAATACAAGCCGGTGTATGACCAGGGGTAGCCATAATTGTGCCGATTAAATTCCCTACTTTCCAGACTTCCCCATCCTGAAAAAGATGATCAAACTGAGAGCCATCTGTCGGAAAATCCGCCTCTATATTAAATAAATGCTGAAAAGTTTTCTGAACCACGCCAATCTGGGCACCGATACCGGTTTGTCCCCCCAGTTTTTCTTTCAAATAATTGGCCGCCGTCAAATGATCCGCATGGGCATGGGTTTCTAAAATCCAATCTACTGTCAGAAGTTCCTGTTCAACAAAAGCGATAACCTCATCGGCGGATTTTGTACTTGTCCGACCCGATTTGGGATCATAATCCAAAACTGAATCAATAATGGCACAGTGCCTCGTTTCTGGATCACTGACAATGTAGGTGATCGTGAAGGTATTGGGATCGAAAAAGCCTTTTACATTGGGGGTCATGGCAATAAACTCCTACTAGCCTTTGCTTTTTAACTATTTAGTTATATGAAGCTAATTCTAGCAAGGATAATTAGATTTTGCAAGCCTAATTTCGTACTTTTTGTGTATTCATGCCAATAAACCCCGTCTAACTCGAAACCCAT
>JAYKIP010000124.1:0-12364 GCA_035286205.1 Merismopediaceae cyanobacterium | reverse complement strand
GTTGCCATTGGTATTGCCATTGACTAACTTTTTTCAACAGGTAGGGATATAAACCTTGATAAATTTTATTAAATTCATAATCGAATAAGAGAGCCATAATATCTTGAACATTGAGATATTTGAGATAGGCGACCCCCAGATCAATTTTTTCATCAGTATATTCTAAATAGACCCGGCGGTTAATTTGCTCCGATTTCTGCCATTTTTTCCCGAAATAGTCTTTCATTTCCTGTTCATAGACCGCAAAATCCTGACTTTGATTATTTAAATAGGCCACAATATGCGGTACGGCGATCGCGGCCCCTTGCATGGCAAAACGAATCCCTTCTCCTCCTAAAAAATTCACCGTAGAAACTGCATCCCCAATGGCAATCACATTATCACGGCTATAAATATCGGATAATCCCCCCGCATAATCTAAGACCGATCCATGGATTTCAATTAAACGATAGTGATCTAATTTTAAATAGTCCTGAATAATGGCTTTAGTGTAATCCTGTAAGGGTTTTAAGTGAGGTAAATGGCGATGAGGTTGATCCGTGCCAACAAAAGCCGAACCCACTTTTAATTGGTGATGATCCATGGGAAAAATCCAGGAATAGCCCTGGGGACTCCAACGATACCCTAAAAAGAATACTAAGCGATCGGCATAGGCTTGATGGGTTAGCTCATCCACTTCGATTAAAAATTCGATGCCTGTTCCCCGATAAAATTTGGGTCGTTCCGCTTTATGGGGATACATAACCGCCCTAGCGTAACCTGTTGCATCCACTAACACACTGGTATTAACGGTAATAACCTCTTGACCTTTCGGTTTGAGTTTAACTAAGGTTTTTCCGGCTATTTTTTCCTGGGAAAGATAACGATGACCTAGCCAAACCGTTCCCCCAGCTTCTTCCACTTGCTCGGCCAGATAGGTGCGTAATTTTGCAAAATCAAAAACGGCTCCGAGGGGTTGCTCGGCTTCCCATTGTTGGATGACATTGGTGCTAACAATGGTCAATTTATCCCAATAGGCGGCGACTACTGACGGAGGCAAATGAAACTGCTCTAGGGTTTCGAGGGGCGTAGCGGCACTGGAAAAGTTATTTTTTTGAAAATGACTATGCTGTTCGACTAATAGGACTTGGAATCCCTGTTGAGCTAACAGGAATGCGCCATAACTGCCTGCGGGGCCGGCTCCAATGATCACTACGTCGAAGGAGTGCATGGTTAGTAATTGGTAATTGATAATTGATAATTGATAATTGATAGTTAATAATTGATATACCACGTCCACTTTGGGAACTGTAGTTTTTTGAGATACGTTTCAGGGACAAGTCCCCTTTTTTAAGGAGGATTTAGGGGAATCACCTTGAGATATTCAAAAACGATGGGTTTCAAGTTAGACGGGGTTTAATTAGGGACTTAACATGGATTCGGGTTTCACCCATTGATCAAATTCTTCGGCAGTTAAAAATCCCAGGTCAATACAGGCTTCTTTTAACGTTTTATTCTGTTGATAGGCGTTTTTAGCCACCTGGGCCGCTTTGTCGTAACCAATATGGGGATTTAAGGCGGTGACTAACATCAAAGAATGGGTTAAAAAGTGCTGAATTTGTTGACGATTGGCTTCTAACCCTTCGACCAGGTATTCCCGAAAAGAGGCGCAGGCATCGGCTAATAGGCGAATGGAATTTAAGAGGTTATAAATCATGACCGGTTTAAAGACATTTAATTCAAAATTACCTTGACTCCCCGCCAAGGCGATCGCCGTATCATTCCCGATAACCTGCACGCAAACCATGGTCATGGCTTCACACTGGGTCGGATTCACTTTCCCCGGCATAATCGAAGAACCGGGTTCATTGGCGGGCAGAATTAATTCCCCTAAACCACACCGGGGGCCAGAGCCTAACCAGCGCAAATCATTGGCAATTTTCATTAAGGAACAAGCTAAAGTCCGCAATGCCCCACTGGTCATCACAATTTCATCATGGCTGGCTAAGGCCGCAAATTTATTCGGAGCCGAAATAAAGGGTAAACCGGTTAATTCTGCGATCGCCTGGGCGACCCGTTCCGCAAATTCGGGATGACTATTTAAGCCGGTGCCGACTGCGGTTCCCCCCAAAGCCAACCGATAAAGATGGGGTAAACAATTTTCTAAACGTTCTAGGTCAGCATCCAGTTGGGCCACATAACCGGAGAATTCTTGCCCCAGGGTCAACGGCACGGCATCCATCAAATGAGTCCGACCGATTTTAATAATGTCGTGAAATTCGGCTTGTTTACGGGCTAAACTGTCGCGCAGGGCCTGAATTTGAGGTAGAACGGTATGTACCATTTCACGCACAGCGGCAATATTCATCGCGGTGGGAAAGGTATCGTTGGAGGATTGGGACATATTTACGTCATCATTGGGATGAATAAAGGCTTTATCTCCCAAAGGTTTGCCCGCTAAGACCGTCGCCCGATTGGCAATCACCTCATTAACGTTCATATTGGTTTGTGTCCCACTGCCCGTCTGCCAAATGCGTAGGGGAAAATGCTTCCAAAGTTTGCCTTCAATGACTTCATCGGCGGCTTGGATAATCCATTTCGCTTTTTCTTCGCTTAATTTGCCCAAATCCCGGTTGACGATCGCGGCCGCCTTTTTCAGAATGCCAAAATCTCGAATTAATTCCCCCGGCATGAGATGATCCCCAATGGCAAAATGCTTAAGGGAACGTTGGGTTTGCGCTCCCCAATACCGGTCATCGGGAACGGCGATCGGCCCCATACTATCGGTTTCTACGCGGGTTTTAGTAGTAGGAGAAGTCATGGTAAATCAGGAATAGCCGGAGGGAATCTCTGTTATTTTATCCCTTCTGGGGGGTTAACACGACTCATTGTCACCCCTTCAGTTTTGGCTAATCGGATTACTGGGGCGATCGCAACCGGTCTAAGCGTAATTGATGATCGGGACTAAATAGACGATGGTAAGCCAATAACACCACGCCAAACGTCCCCAGGGCGGCCCCCGCCGCAATCATAAACACAATCACAATCTGGTAACGCACGGCATCTAAGGGACTGGCTCCGGCTAAAATTTGCCCCGTCATCATCCCCGGTAAACTGACTAACCCCATGACCATCATGGAATTAATGGTGGGAATTAGACCCACACGTATGGCTTCTTTTACCTGGGCATGGCTGGCTTCCCAACGGGTTGCTCCTAGGGCTAAAAGGGTTTCGATTTGGGAACGTTGACTGAGTAAACTTTCCAGAAACCGGTCTAAGGCGAGGGAGATACCGTTGAGGGTATTGCCTAACACCATCCCTAACAGGGGAATTAAGTATTGGGGATTGTACCAGGGATGGGAGCCGATCACCCCCAGCAGGGCAAAACTGGTGACAAAGCTAGAGGAGGCCAAAATGGAGAGAAAACTCTGCCAATAAATCCCGACAAAACGGTGTTTGGTACGATCAATAGCGGCTCGTCCGGCGATCGCGGTCATGGCCAGGGCAATCAAGCAAATCATCAGGGCATTATCCTGAACAAATAACCATTGCAGGACAAAACCAATTAACAATAATTGCACCACCATCCGCACCGAGGCGATCGCCAGGGTTTTTTCGAGACCCAGTTTTAACGCCAGGGATAAGCCCACATTAATCAGGATTAATAATCCCGACAGTCCCAACTGTATAAAATCAATGACAACATACTGATTCGTCATCCGGCAAAATCCCCTAAGGCCAGTTGATGGGAAGTCAAGCGTTGGATTTGTTGTTGATTATGGCTGGTCATTAAACAAGCGCGATCGGGTTGTTGTAACCAGTGTTTTAATAAATTTTCCACCGCTAGGGTCGTGTCAGCATCCAGGGAAGCGGTTGGTTCATCTAATAACAATAAATGGGGATTCACTTGTAAAGCCCGCAACAAGGCCAGTAATTGCATTTCTCCCCCCGATAATTGACTCCCCGATAAATCCAAAAATTCCGGCCCCCGTCCCAATTGGGCTAACCAGTCTAAAATCGGTTCTCTTTGAAAACGACGCTCTCGATAAATTTGTAGTTGAAAAACCTGCTCTAAATTATCTTGCACCGTTCCGGTAAAGGCGATCGCCCGTTGGGGCAAATAAATCACCTGACTGCGGTAAAGCGGTAAAGACCAAGTAGAGAGGGATTTTCCCTGATAGCGAATCTGACCCTGTTGCAGGGGATCAAGCAACACTAAATTCCGCAATAGTAGAGTTTTGCCCGTTCCCGATGGAGCCACAATGCCCCACCAATCCCCCGCTTTGACCTCAAAATTAACCCCTCGCCATAGCCAACGTCCCGGCCCACCAGAATCAGGAGAGGAAGCAGTCCCTCCCTTGCCTGGTTTGCCGAAATAACGCCCTAAATCTTGAACGGTTAGCAGACTAGAAAAGTCCATGAATTTAATTCATTTAATTCATTTAAACCACGTCCATTTTGGGAACTGTAGTTTTTTGAGATACATTTCAGGCACAAGTCCCCCTTTTGAAGGGGGATTTAGGGGGATCGCCCTAGGAGATCTAAAAATTATAGATTTCGAGTTAGATGGGGTTTAGTCGAAACCTTTACCGCGTTTATCAGTGGGTAAACTTAAACAAGCATCCACCTGTTCCCGAATTTTGTCATGGTCTAAATTTTGACCAATAAATACTAATTGATTTTTCGGTTGCCCTTTCCATTCGTCATCTTCGAGGCTAAACCGCTTACCACTGAGATGGAAAATATGACGTTTAGGACTTTCCTTAAACCAAAGAATGCCTTTAGCTCGAAAGATATTCGGAGTTAACTGATTATCTAGAAAATATTGGAATTTGCGAATCGAAAAAGGTTTATCACTTTCAAAGGAAAGGGAGGTAAAACCATCCATTTCTAAGTGATTAGAGTGGTGAGCATGGTCGTGATGATCATGGTGATGATGATGCCCGTGCTCGTGCTCATGCTCGTGGTCATGATGATCGTGGGTGCAAGCCTCGGTGCATTCGTGGTCATGATCATGGTGGTGATGATGCCCGTGCTCGTGGTTATGCTCGTGGTCATGATCGTGAGCGGCTTCGGTTTCTGAATCAAAATATTTGTCGGATTCAAAAAGACCCACACTTAAAATCAAGGGTAAAGGCACCTGGGATTTTTCCGTGCGGAGAATTCTCGCCCCTTCTTTCATATCTCGGAGCCGGACTTCGAGGGCATCCACATCGGCTTCATCTACTAAATCAATTTTATTGAGGACAAGAATATCGCCGTAGGTAATTTGACTTTGGGCCGCCTGGCTATTAAATAAATCTAAGCTAAAGTTTTCACAATCTACGAGGGTGACAATGGAATCTAAGCGGGTCATATCCCGTAATTCTGTCCCTAAAAAGGTGAGAGCAACGGGTAACGGGTCAGCTAATCCCGTCGTTTCTACCACCAGATAATCTACTTTTTCCGGGCGTTCTAAAACTTTATAAACGGCTTCAATTAAATCTTCGTTAATAGTGCAACAAACACAGCCATTGCTGAGTTCCACCATATCGTCATCGGTGGCGATCACCAACTCATTATCAATGCCAATTTCGCCAAATTCGTTTACCAGAACGGCGGTTTTTAAGCCCTGTTGATTGGTCAGAATATGATTCAAAAGGGTCGTTTTGCCACTGCCCAAAAAGCCGGTAATAATCGTGACGGGTAGGCCCTGTTTGGCAATGGTCATCCCTGAGTCCGTTGTGGGTTTGTCAAGGGTCTGCATAATCAAGAGTTCAGCCGATAGAGGTTATGGTCTTCTATGGTATCACGCCCCTATCGGCGATCGCTGTTAATAACCTTCCTATAACCGGGAGCGTAAAACCAACTCGTAATCACTGCCCGGTTCCAATTGATAATCCTGACGTTCCAGAAACCGTCCCAAAGCTTCATAAATTAAAGCGCGTCCCAGGGAAGGTCTCACCGCCAGATGACCCCGACGAAAATCCCATTGAAACTGCCATTGATAACTCTCCGTCTCCACGTCCCCCTTTAATAGTCCCTCCGTCCAGGAAAGCTGGGTCACGCGAATATAGGCAACCGTTGCGGGTAAAGGCTTGGCAGACACCGGTTATTCTCCTCCTCTGGGATTTCTTCCCTATCTTAATGGGATTGTTTTTGCCTGGAAATAGGTTCTCACCGCACCGTTTCGATAAAAAAACCGCCCCGGAGGACGGCACAAGCGATTTTTCGTGTGTGAGGAGCGCAAATTATCAAACAAAATCTTGGCACCTCACTGTATCTAGAATTTTAGGCTAATTTTTTCCGGATTTGGTTCCCCCGATGGGGTGAATGTCTGAAATTTTGGGTTTTGGGTCGTTGGAGGGCGATCGCCGCCTAGCCGAATAATGTAAAGATTTGTAACAAACCGCGATTTTGTAAAAATTGCTACAATTTCGTGTTATAGTCTAAACATAGAGAGAAAAAAGCCCATCGTTAGGTTTCAACTCTCCAGCAATCGTCAATTACTTTGTCTCCTGTCTTCATCGGAGGGATTTCTATGAATACGCAACATCAAGCTCGTACTTTAATGATTCGTCAGCAACTGGCTACCCGCAATCGTCAACAGTCTATGTTAGAAAGAGCGGCTAAAGAAGTTGGTTTAGATTTAGATCAAAAAAATATTCCTCAATAGCATTTGAATTGCTTTGGTGCGTCGAAGGGGGTTAAGGGTGATGTTTCCAGGTTAACTGGCATTCCTTAGCCTCCTTTGTTCTTTGCTTTCTAGCCTTCAACCTGGGAAAAGATTGGTAAGCTGTTCACTATCAAAAATGCTGAAACGCTTACAGGTAAGAAGCTTAAGTCCCTTATTGTAAGACTTTCAGCAAAATTATCATGGAATTTGAACTTATAAACTTCATCTAACTTGAAACCCATCGTTCTTTGATTTCCTAATGCGATCCCCCTAAATCCCCCTTAAAAAGTGGGACTTGTTCCTGAGATGTTTCTCAAAAACTATAGTTTCCAAAATGGATGTGGTTTAAATATCTTTTTTCTTCATTGTCTGCTTTAATTGCTCTAATTCTTCATCAATAGTTAAAGCTAGAGTTTGTTTGACAGACTGCTCATGGTTAATCTTCTTAACCTCTGCTTTCCGAATCTGTTTATTTGCTACTTTCTTGGCCCAGAGACGTTTCCAGCGAAACATTAAGGTAGCAATTACATACCAGACTAGCGAAAGATAAACCGCTATTTGTTCATAAAAACGATCATAGTTTCGGTAGCGATACCGATAGGGATAGTCATAAAAATTAGCGGGATGAGTTACCATGACAACCCCGACCATCATTATAAAAACGACAATCGAAGTTGTGGAAGCAATAAACCATTGCCAGGTTGCCTCGTGCATACTTGAATTACTGGCAATCCATGGGGGTTGATTCGAGTCAGATTTTCCCCATAAAATATGATTAATATATGCAAATAGTATAATAGGTACAGGAAATATAGCGAGTAGCAATCCAAATAAACCTAAAGAAGGATTATTTAACAAAGTCCCGATGCCAAGCCAAAGATAAACCACTCCAATACCGAATAAAGTCCAAATTGTGCTAAGAATTGATAACCAGATAGCCTGAAGGATGTCCTTAATAACACTCATAACATATAAACTCCTAAACCTCTCTAAATTTTAGTATAAGATAAAGTAAATAAATATTAAGATTTTTTAACCTGTTGTCACAAGCAAAGTTATCCTGTTTTAATACCATTTTAAACTTTGGAATGCGGTTGGCTTTAGCCCTAAAATTTCAACTGAGAACAGACATCCTAGCAACCCCAGTTGCCCCCACCCTAGACAGCTTAGGACAACTTGGATTATTGGCCTTAATTCGGACTTTTTTAAACTATTTCTTGGGTAAGGAATTAGAAACAGAACTCGCCATGGAAAAAGAACAAGCCAGATTAACCAACGCCGACAATTTTCCCCCGTCTTAATTTCGCTGAAGCAATGAAAATCCCTAGGGAACTTTCTCGCCACTGAGAATAAAGACCGGATCCACCGCCGCAAAGGTTTGATGCAATCCCCGCGTTTCCAGACGATTGACCCCGGCCTGCACCACTTCAATATTGCGAGCCTGTAACTCCGACAAACCCTCGGAAAATTGATACAGAGATTCTAAACTACTCGCGGTAGCTACCACCCGGCCCTCCGGGGCCAGATATTGCCACACCGCCGTCAAGATTTCCTTAATGGAACGCCCCCCTTCGATACAAATGCGATCCGGTAAGGGGGTTAAGTCCCGCAAACAAGCCGGGGCACTGCCTTCAATAATGTGAATGTTACTCACCCCAAAGCGATCACAATTTCGACGAATCAGACTGACCACTTCCTCATCCCGTTCAATGGCCACAATATGACTATCAGGGCAGAGCAAGGCCAACTCAATGGGAATGGTTCCCGTGCCGGCCCCAATGTCCCAGACGACGGAATCCGCTTTTAAGCGCAGAGCCGAAATTAACAATAACCGCACCTCCCGCTTACTGAGGGGAATCCCCGGCAAACGTTCAAAGAGGTGATCGGCAATACCGGGCGTTTTATAGGGCCACAGGCTCATCGGATTCAGTCCCAGGTACAAAGGGTTAGGTAGAAGGTTGGCCCTGTTCGGAGGCGAGGATCGCTGACCCCCACCGCCTAATTCATAGATTCAGGGTGGTATTCCTCTAGGGCAATTTTAACGGGTTTCACGCCCCAGATTTCGTTGCAATATTCCCGAATGGTGCGATCGCTGGAGAATTTGCCCATGCGTGCCGAATTGAGGATAGACATTTTTGTCCATTTTTCCTGATCTTGATAGGTTTTTGCCACCAGATCCTGACAGTCAATATAGGCTTGGAAATCCGCCATTAACATATAGGGATCGTGATAAACCAGGGAATCCACAATCGGACGGAAAAGGTCTTGATCGCCGTAGGAGAAATAGCCATTGGCAATGCGGTCTAGGACTTGTTTTAATTCCGAATTGCTTTCGTAGTAGGCCATCGGATTATAACCCTGGGCTTTCATGGCATAGACCTCTTCAGCCGTTAAACCAAATAGGAAGAAGTTTTCTGGATGGGCCTCTTCCCGAATTTCAATATTAGCCCCGTCTAACGTGCCAATGGTTAAGGCTCCATTCATGGCAAATTTCATATTACCGGTACCGGAGGCTTCTTTGCCCGCAGTGGAAATTTGTTCCGACAGATCGGCGGCCGGATAAATCCGTTGACCCAAAGAAACATTAAAATTCGGCACAAAGAACACTTTAATCCGTCCCCGCACATCGGGATCTTTATTCACCACATCGCCAACGGCATTAATTAACTTAATAATTAACTTGGCCATGAAGTATCCCGGAGCCGCTTTCCCGCCAAAAATGAAGGTACGCGGTGTAATTTCAATGTTGGGATTTTGCTTAATGCGGTGATAGAGGGTGACAATTTCTAAGACCGCTAAATGTTGCCGTTTATATTCGTGGATGCGTTTTACTTGCACATCAAACAGGGAATCCACATCCATTTCCATGTTGCGCGTTTTGAGCAGATAATCCGCTAAATGCTGTTTATTGCTTTGTTTAATGGCTCGCCAACGTTGACAAAATTCTGGGTCATTGACAAAGGCTTCCAGTTGTTGCATTTCATCCAGATTTTTTAGCCAACCATCGCCAATTTTTTCGGTGACTAAGGCTGATAGTTCCGGATTACTGAGTAAAATCCAACGGCGGGGGGTGACTCCATTGGTTTTGTTAAAGAATTTCTGGGGCCAGAGACGGGCAAAATTATGCAGGGTGTCTTTTTTCAAGAGTTCGGTGTGGAGGGCGGCAACCCCATTAATGGCATGACTCCCCACACAGGCTAAGTTGGCCATGCGAATTTGTTTGTCGTAACCTTCTTCGATCAGTGACAAACTGCTGAGTAGTCCCTCATCATCGGGAAACCAGGTACGCACGTCGTCCAGGAAACGATGATTGAGTTCATAGATAATTTCTAAGTGCCGGGGTAAAAGTTTGGCAAAGAGGCTGACGGGCCAACGCTCCAGGGCTTCGGGCATCAGGGTGTGGTTGGTATAGGCAAAGGTTTTCTGCACAATGCCCCAGGCGATATTCCAATCATAGTTATATTGATCCACCAGTAGGCGCATTAATTCGGCGATCGCCACGGCCGGGTGAGTGTCATTGAGTTGGATCGCGGCCCGTTCGTGGAAATTATCTAAATTATCGTGGATGCGGAGGTGCAGACGAACTAAATCCTGAAGGGAAGCCGAGACAAAGAAATACTGTTGAGCGAGACGGAGTTCCCGACCGGCGGGGGTATTATCGTTGGGATAAAGGACTTTGGAGATGGTTTCTGCGTCCATTTTTTCTTCAACGGCGCGGTCGTACATCCCAGCATTAAAGGCTTCAAAGTTAAATTCTTCGCTGGCCTCTGCCTTCCAGAGCCGGAGGGGATTCACCGTATTGGTTTGATAACCGGGGACGGGGGTATCGTGGGGAATGGCTAAAATACTGCGGGCCGGAATCCAGACCACCTTGGGCTGACCCTTTTCATTGTGAATAATTTCGGTATGGCCCCCTAATTTTACTTCTACCGATTCATCGGGGCGGGGCATTTCCCAGGGATTGCCAAACCGGAGCCAGTTATCGGGAACTTCCACTTGCCAACCGTCTTGAATGCGTTGGTGGAAAATGCCAAATTCGTAGCGAATGCCATAGCCGATCGCCGGAATTTCCAGGGAAGCCAGGGAATCCAAAAAGCAAGCCGCCAGTCGTCCTAAGCCTCCATTTCCCAAACCGGGGTCAGGTTCCTGCTCCAAAATTTCGTCGAGGTCTAGACCCAAATCGGCCATCACCTGGTTAATTTTTTCGTAGATGCCCAGGTTAATTAAATTGTTACCGAGGTGTCGTCCCATCAAAAATTCGGCGGACAGATAACACACCACTTTGACCTTTTCCTGTTTATAGGTGGCGGTGGTTTTCAAAAAACGATGCAAAATGCGATCGCGGATGGTGTAGGACAAGGCCATGTAATAGTCGTAGGGAGTCGCCTCAGACCGGTCAATCCCCTGAAGATAGAAAAGGTTATCGAGAAAGGCCCGTTTGAGGGTGGCAGAATCCATCCCGGTGCGGTCATCTTCAATGCGGACAGATTCATTGGGACTAACGGTAGAAGCGTAACTGGTTTCCATCATGTTTCTTCCTTAACCAAGGCGATCAGTGTAGTTGGCAGGGCAGTCACGACCCAGGGACAAGCCCCCGGTGATTGCACTCTTTAACGTTATATTCCATTCCTGGGATTTAATTTGCTAGAGAGGGGCTAAGTTGCCAGGAACCTGAAGATTCATCAGCAAGTGATGACATTTAGGCTGTCTCCGTTTCGGGGTAAACTGGAAAGCATTCACTTTTTGCTTATTGCGCCTTTATTTTTTCTCAACCATGCAAAAACAGCGTTGGTTAGTTCTGTTGATTGTGTTACTGGCGATCGCCGCTAGTGTCGTGCTGGCCCTCGTGCCGTTACAGTTGGGTCTTGACCTGAGGGGCGGGGCGCAATTAACCATGGAAGTCGAACAACCCAAAAACTCGCGGGCCATTCAACCGGAAGACCTAACCGCCGTCAAAACCGTCATTGAGAATCGGGTTAATGCCCTAGGGGTTTCGGAAGCGTTGGTGCAAACGGTGGGACAAAATAAAATTTTGGTGCAATTACCGGGCGTAACCGATCCGACCCAGGCAGAACGTATCCTGGGGGGAACTGCCCAATTAGAATTTCGCCAACAGAAAAAAGGCACAGAAGGGGAATTTCAAGCGGAATACAGTATCAAACGCCAACTTGATGCCCAACTAGAGCAGTTACGCAAACAGGGCGGTTTGGCCAAAGATGATCCCCAACTCAACGAACTGCAAAAAAACTGGGAAAAATCCAACGCCGCTATCCTCAATTTGTTTGAACCCATTGGCTTAACGGGCAAAGAATTAGAAGATGCGAGGCCAGCCCCCACCCAAGCCGGTAACGCCTGGGAAGTGGCCATTCGTTTCAATAGTGAAGGGGGCCAAAAATTTGCCGAACTCACCAAAAATGTGGCGGGAACGGGTCGCAGTTTAGGGATTTTCTTGGATAACAATTTAATTAGTGCGCCGGTTGTAGGGGTAGAGTTTGCCAATACGGGGATTACCGGTGGGGCCGCTGTCATTACGGGGAATTTCACCATTGAAACGGCCAATGACTTAGCGGTGCAGTTACGGGGCGGATCATTACCTTTTCCGGTGAAAGTGGTCGAAAACCGCACAGTGGGAGCCACCCTGGGTCAGGATAGTATTCGCCGCAGTATTGTCGCCGGTTTAGTGGGTTTAGCCCTGGTGCTGGTCTTTATGGGGGTTTATTACCGGTTACC